>CAMGAL010000338.1 GCA_946007445.1 uncultured Mediterranea sp. | reverse complement strand
TGGATACATTATTATTAATATATATAGGCGCGGCTGAGAGAAACCACCGATACACACGGATGATACGGATTTCCTCTTCTCGCTGCGTATGGAAACGGGGACGGGATGACACAGCAGGATGGCCTCTACAAATCTATACGCATATCATGTGGTCATCCTGACTCCCCGACACACTTTGTGTATCCGGGCATACACATAGGTCTGCCCTGTAGGTTTCATTATCGGTAGGCGGAGGCAATGGGACGGGCTGAAGGCCCGAGGACATGTAGAGGACGAACCATATATACCTGCAACAGCCGAAGAAGACGTCTTCATGGCCCTTAGAAGACGTCTTCAAGCGCCCACGAAGACGCTTTCGTAAGAAAACGAAGGTACCAAAGGATGAAAACAGGTGCCTGCATTCGGGTGGACACACAGGTCCACCCCTACGGGTACCCTCATCACGGACAGGAAACCTGTGTCTATTTATCTTTACAAACAAGCTATTCGAGACAGACGTGAAATTTCGATTTCCTTACAAATGAAAAGAATGACTAAAAATCGTATTACATTTATAATCAATGGTTTAATGGAAAACACAGACAATCCGCCAGCCCTATTTCAGGAGCCATTGAGGATATAGTGAGTAGTAGGTGCGGAATAGGTGCGTAATAGGTGAGTAATAGGTGAGTCATAGTAAGGCTATATTTTCACAGTAAAATATCATACCATTCAGAGCATCTTCATACATAAGTCACCAAGGGGTCACGCTGTCCGGGCAGAGCGGCCGGCGTGCATCCTCCAGGGGTACGGAGTTGGTAGGGACTTGGAGCGGACTCAGAGCGAACATAAAATGAGCCTCGCGCAAAAGGAGGAACATGTGGGCAATGGACGAAAAAACAGGCAAGCAGATTTTGTGGTACGAGCGTTTTGTAGTATCTTTGCCCAAAACTTTAGCTAAACAACACGATGAGCGTAGCACCAGACAGATGGGGAGTAATTTATAACCCGAAAGCCGGCACACGAAAGGTACAGAAGCGATGGAAAGCCATCAAGGAATACATGGACGAGAAGGGCGTGGAATACGACTATGTACAATCAGAAGGATTCGGGTCGGTGGAACGACTGGCCGGCATCCTGGCCAACAACGGCTACCGCACGATAGTGGTGGTGGGTGGCGACGGCGCACTGAACGACGCCATCAACGGCATTATGCTGTCCAGCGCCCTGGACAAGGAGAACATCTGCATCGGCTTGATACCTAACGGCATAGGCAACGACTACGCCCGCTACTGGGAGATCAGTTCGGACTATCGGGAGGCGGTGGACACGCTGATGAAGCGGCGCAAGCGCCGCATCGACGTGGGCACCTGTTACTACTACGACGGCGAGAAGCACACCACGCGCTACTTCCTGAACGCCATCAACATCGGCCTGGGAGCACGGGTGGTGAAGATTACGGACCAGTGCAAGCGTTTCTGGAGTGTGAAGTACCTCTCCTACTTCATGGCTCTGCTCTCCATCATCTTCGAGCGGAAGCTATATCGTATGCACTTGAAAATGAACGGCGAGCACATCCGCGGACGCATCATGACGGTGTGCATCGGCAGCGCCTGGGGATGGGGACAGACGCCGAGCGCTGTGCCCTACAACGGCTGGCTGGACGTGTCGGTCATCTACCGCCCGGAGCTGCTGCAGCTGTGGCCGGGGCTGTGGATGCTCATCCAGGGACGCATCCTGAACCACAAGGTGGTACGGCCCTACCGCACCCAGCACGTGAAGGTGCTGCGCGCGCAGAATGCCTCGGTAGATCTGGACGGACGCATTCTGGACCGCCACTTCCCGCTGGAGATAGGCGTACTACACGAAGCCATCACGCTGCTGATTCCAGACTAAACGATTGACGATTGGACGAATTCAGACTTTTGTCACCTCGTTTCCTTGTCAACTTAAAAAACTCAATAACTCAAAAAACTATCTATATGATTGAGCAACTGAAAAACAACCCGGCCAAGAACTTCTTCCTGCTGGCAGGACCCTGCGTCATCGAGGGCGAAGAGATGGCCCTCCGCATAGCGGAACGAATCACGGCGATGACCGACCGCCTGCAGATACCCTATATCTTCAAAGGTTCATACCGCAAAGCCAACCGCTCGCGCATCGACTCCTTCACGGGCATCGGCGACGAGAAGGCGCTGAAGATATTAGGCAAGGTGAGGGAGCAGTTCGGCATCCCCACCGTAACGGACATCCACCTGCCCGAAGAGGCTGCCATGGCTGCCGAATATGTGGACATCCTGCAGATACCGGCCTTCCTCTGTCGGCAGACCGACCTGCTGGTGGCTGCGGCCAAGACGGGCAAGGCGGTGAACCTCAAGAAGGGGCAGTTCCTCTCGCCTGAGGCGATGCGCTTTGCGGCACAGAAGGTCGTGGAATCGGGCAACCGGGAGGTGATGCTGACCGAACGCGGCACCACCTTCGGCTACCAAGACCTCCTCATCGACTACCGGGGCATTCCACAGATGCAAGCCTCAGGCTTCCCCGTGGTGCTGGACGTGACCCACTCGCTGCAACAGCCCAACCAGACGAGCGGGGTGACGGGCGGAATGCCTGCCCTCATCGAGACCGTGGCCCGCGCCGGCATTGCCGTGGGAGCCGATGGCCTCTTCATCGAGACGCACGAAGACCCCTCGGTGGCCAAGAGCGACGGCGCCAACATGCTGAAGCTGGACTTGCTGGAGGGGCTGCTGGAGCGGCTGGTGAGAATCAGGCAGGCCATTTTGTAACAGGAGATAAGGTCTATCTCCATAAAAAAAACAATCTTCCCTGTGATTTTCCTGCCAGCCTTGCGACTGATAGGGCAAAAACAAACCTAAAAACAGAAAGAAATATGAAACATTTCGCATTGAAAATCGGCATGGCTGCCCTGCTA
>CAMGAL010000337.1 GCA_946007445.1 uncultured Mediterranea sp. | reverse complement strand
GTCCTTCTATAATGCATATATCGCGTTGGAACAGCTTTCCAAAGCGGATACGACACCAGAATTGTTGCTTTATGCTCCGATGGTTGTAAATGGATCATTTTCCATAGAACTGACGCTGAAGGCAATTTTGATGAAGAATCATATTTCGTATGGAAAAGAGCATAACCTGCTCGTCCTTTTTCGACTACTTCCTAAACCGTTTCAGGATGAACTGTTGACTCATTTAATCGAGAAAGCGCCGGAATATATAAATCCTGAAAAATGTGTAGAGGAACTGGTCTTGCTATCAAATGCGTTTGTTGATTGGCGCTATGCATTTGAGGATAATCCTGCACCGGCTATTGACTCGCGCTTTTTGTCTGCCTTTGCAAATGCAGCTATTTGGACAATGTTCTCTCACTACAATGTAGATTTAGTGCCTTCTACTCAAGTGGAGCCAGACGATGAGATAGAGCAGAAATTTCGTGAAAATCGCGAACTATGCAAAGAGGCCAATTTACGAAGGATTGAAAAGAAAAACAAGGAGCATCACTCATGAAACTCCAATTCAAACACCAAAAATTTCAAGCGGATGCGGCAAAGGCAGTGGTTGACGTCTTCGCTGGACAACCGTACCTCACGCCCACCTACATGATGGACAGAGGCTACGGACAGCAAACAATCACCGATGAAGAAGACTTCACCGGCTGGCGCAACGAACGTATTGTCCCTGAGCTGTCCGACAAGCTGATTTTGGAGCATTTGCAAAAGGTGCAGCGCACCAATCAGATCAAGCCGTCCGAGAAACTGGAAGGCCGCTATAATCTCACAATCGAGATGGAAACCGGTGTCGGCAAGACCTATACCTATATCAAGACCATGTACGAGCTGAACGAGCGTTATGGCTGGACAAAGTTCGTGGTGGTTGTCCCCAGCATCGCCATACGCGAAGGTGTGCTGAAGAGCTTTGAGAGTATGCAGGAGCACTTTGCCCGGGAATACAACGGCAAGCGTATGCAATACTTCGTCTATAACTCCAGGCAGCTCTCGAAGATTGATGCCTTTGCCAGCGATGCCGGTATGCATGTGATGATTATCAACACGCAAGCCTTCAACACGTCGATGAACGAGGAGAAGAGTAAGGGCGCAAAGGCTGACAAGGCGGCACGCGTCATCTTCGAGAGGCGTGATGAGTTTGGCAGTCGTCGTCCTATCGACGTGCTCAGCCAGTGTCACCCGATCATGATCATCGATGAGCCTCAGAGTGTGCTGGGCGTGGATAAGGGCAACAAGACGCGCAAGGGATTGGCGCTGTTCAAGCCCCTGTTCACCCTGCTCTATAGTGCTACGCACAGGAAGGATGACATCTATAATATGATGTTCCGACTGGATGCCATTGACGCCTACAACCAGAAACTGGTGAAGAAGATTGAGGTGAAGGGCATCAGGCAGATAGGCTCTACGGCTACCAACGGCTACGTCTATCTGGAGGAGATCGTCATCAGCAAGGGTAACCCACAGGCGCGTATCAGCTATGACGTGAAGACTGCCACGGGCACCAGGCAGACAAGCAGAGTGGTGGGCGAAGGCTTCAATCTCTATGAACAAAGTGGAGAGCTGAACGAGTATCGGAACAACTTCATCGTGGAGCGCATCGACGGACTTGAAGGCACCGTCCGCTTTGTCAATGGCATGGTGCTGCATGAGGGGGATACCGTGGGGGCTGTCCACGAAGACTACTTGCGTCGTATTCAGATTCGTGAAACCATCCGCACCCACTTGGAGCGGGAACGACAGTTGTTTGGGCGGAAGATCAAGGTGCTCAGCCTCTTCTTCATCGACCATGTGGACAGCTACCGCCTGTATGACGGTCCGGAGACGAAAGGCAAGTTTGCCAAGATGTTTGAAGAGGAATACAGGAATGTACTCGCTGAACTCAAGCCAACCTTTGGCGATGAGGCCTATCTGCGTTATCTCTCAGACCCGCGCAATGCAGCGGAGAAAGTGCATCAGGGCTATTTCTCGATGGACAAGAAGGGCAAGGTGGTTGAATCAAAGGGGAAAGAGGGCGAGAACGAGGAGCGTGCCTTTGACCTCATAATGAAGGACAAGGAACGCTTGTTGTCGCTGAAAGAACCAGTGCGCTTCATCTTCTCACACTCTGCCTTGAAGGAGGGCTGGGACAATCCGAATGTGTTTCAGATATGCACGTTGAAGAACTCCGACAACGAGACAAAGAAGCGGCAGGAGGTGGGACGTGGCATGCGACTGTGAGTGAACCAGAAAGGAGAGCGGCATGATGCCGATGTGCTGGGTGACCTCGTCTTTGCCAAGAAGCTACAGACGGAAATGGCTGAAGCATGTGGCGACAGACCCATCATCATCACTCCAAACCTCTTTGAAGGTAAGCCGTATACTAAGGCCGACGGCACCAACGGGCGCTTTGACCTTGCACAAGCACGTGCCATCTACAATGCCCTTATACGTCAAGACTATGTTGATGACGAAGGAGCATTGACAGCTGAATATCATGATGCTAAGCGGAATGGAACTCTTGACTTTGATAGGATGAACGATATGAAGGATGGCATCATTGCTGCCCTCGACACGGTGTTCAATCCGTCATCTGTCAAGCCGGAAGACGCCCGGAAACCAAAGGCTGCGCACTTCCAGAAGGAGAACTTTGACAAGAAGGAGTTCCAGAATCTTTGGAAGCGCATTAACCAGCGCACCTACTATCAGGTGAACTTCGACACGACTGACCTTGTGAAGAAGGCTGTCAAGGCACTGGATGATAACCTGAAGGTGACGGAGATACGTATTGTGGTAGAAGGTGGTTCGCTTGACAGCATTCATGATAAAGAATCATTGGAGGCAGGCGTAGCCATGACCCAGGGAAACACTCGCACTATTCATGTGACGGAAGCTGTTGGCAAG
>CAMGAL010000336.1 GCA_946007445.1 uncultured Mediterranea sp. | reverse complement strand
GCGTCTGCCTTACAAGCAGAGGGTCGGGGGTTCGAATCCCTCAGCGCCCACACAGATGGAAAGACTGCCAAGATGCAGTCTTTTTTTTATGCTTTTTGCCCTCCACCTCAGAAAAAAAGTGTATTTTTGCGCCCTGATAATTATCATCCTTATATTGACTGACGTATGGAACTGGATTTTCTTACCGCAATCTCTCCGATTGATGGCCGCTACAGGGGCAAGACCGATGCCTTGGCTGCCTATTTCTCGGAGTTCGCCCTCATTAAATATCGTGTACAGGTGGAGGTGGAATACTTCATCACCTTGTGTGAGCTGCCTCTGCCGCAGCTCCGGCAGGTGGACCACGCCCTGTTTGAGACGTTGCGCGACATCTACCGCCACTTCTCGGAGGCCGATGCCCGCCGCATCAAGGAAATTGAGAGTGTCACCAACCACGATGTGAAAGCCGTGGAGTACTTCCTGAAGGAGCAGTTCGACCGCCTGGGCGGACTGGACGACTACAAGGAGTTCATCCACTTTGGCCTCACCTCGCAGGACATCAACAACACCTCTATCCCTCTCTCCGTCAAGGAGGCCCTGGAGCAAGTCTACTATCCGCAGATTGAGGAGCTGATTGCCCAGCTGCGCACATACGCCGAGGAGTGGGCCGGCATCCCCATGCTGGCCAAGACCCACGGACAGCCGGCTTCGCCCACCCGTCTGGGCAAGGAGGTGAATGTCTTTGTCTATCGCTTGGAACGTCAGCTCGCCGTCCTGAAGGCTTGTCCGCTGACCGCCAAGTTCGGCGGAGCCACGGGCAACTACAACGCCCATCATGTGGCCTATCCCGACACCGACTGGAAGGCGTTCGGCAACCGCTTCGTCAGCGAGAAGCTGGGCTTGGAGCGCGAGGAGTACACGACGCAGATTTCCAACTACGACAACCTGGGAGCTATCTTCGATGCCTTGAAGCGCATCAACACCATCATGATAGACATGAACCGCGACTTCTGGCAGTACATCTCCATGGAGTACTTCAAGCAGAAGATCAAGGCGGGTGAGGTGGGCTCCAGTGCCATGCCGCACAAGGTGAACCCCATCGACTTTGAGAATGCCGAAGGTAATCTGGGCATCGCCAATGCCATTCTGGAGCACCTGTCGGCCAAGCTGCCTGTGTCGCGTCTGCAGCGCGACCTGACGGACTCTACCGTGCTGCGCAATGTAGGTGTGCCGTTCGGCCACATCGTAATTGCCATCCAAAGCTCCCTGAAGGGGCTGCGCAAGCTGTTGCTCAACGAACCGGCCATTTACCGCGACCTGGACAACTGCTGGAGCGTGGTGGCTGAGGCCATCCAGACCATCCTGCGCCGTGAGGCCTATCCGCACCCCTACGAGGCACTCAAGGCCCTGACACGCACCAACCAGGCCATCACCGAGGCTTCTATCAAGGAGTTCATCGAGGGGCTGGAAGTCAGCGAAGCTGTGAAGCAAGAGCTGCGTGCCATCACTCCGCACAACTATACGGGGATGTAAGCTGCGAGCTATAAGTTACGAGTGACCTCATAAACTCTAAACTTATAAACTTAAAAACTCAAAAACTCAAAATAAAGATATACGGCCGTGAGGCCAACGTTTAATATTTTATTCGAATAAAACAATGAGTACAGAAAATGAAACCTGGCGCGACGCGTCGTCAGAGGGTAATGAGAACGCCAATCACGAGGGCTATGCACGCGAAGGCTACAGCCGTCCTTCGTACAACCGAGAGGGTAGCCGCCCTTATCGTCCGCGCTTCAACAGCGATGAGCGTCCGCAACGCTCCTATGGCCACAATGACCGCCCCTACCGTCCGCGATTCCACAGCAACGAGGGTGGCGAACAGCGCCCCTACCGCCCGCGCTTCAACAGCAATGGTGAGGGTGGCGAGCAGCGTCCCTACCGTCCGCGCTACAACAGCAACGGCGAGGGTGGCGAGCAGCGTCCCTACCGTCCGCGCTTCAACAATAACGGCGAAGGTGGTCAGCGCCCCTTCAGCAACCGTGGCCCCCAGCGTCCGCAGCGTCGTCGCACGGCCGACTACGACCCCAATGCCAAGTACAGCAAGAAGAAGCAGATAGAATACAAGGAGCAGTTTGTCGATCCCGACGAGCCTATCCGTCTGAATAAGTTCCTGGCCAATGCCGGTGTATGCTCACGCCGCGAAGCCGATGAGTTCATCACCGCAGGCGTGGTGTCGGTCAACGGTGAGGTGGTGACCGAGCTGGGCACCAAGATCAAGCGAGGTGACGAAGTGAAGTTCCACGACCAGCCGGTGAGCATTGAGCGTAAGATCTACATCCTGCTCAACAAACCGAAAGATACCGTCACGACCTCCGACGACCCGCAGGCACGCCGCACGGTGCTCGACCTGGTGAAGGATGCTTGCAGCGAGCGCATCTATCCCGTAGGGCGTCTGGACCGCAATACCACCGGCGTGATGCTGCTGACCAACGACGGCGACCTGGCCTCCAAGCTGACGCACCCCAAGTACATGAAGAAGAAAATCTATCATGTGCATCTGGACAAGAACCTGACCCGTGCCGACATGGAGCAGATAGCAGCCGGCATCGAGTTGGAGGACGGCGAGATCCATGCTGACGAAATCAGCTATACCGACGAGAACAAGAAGAACGACGTGGGCATCGAGATTCACTCCGGCAAGAACCGCATCGTGCGCCGCATCTTCGAGCACATGGGCTATAAGGTGGTCAAGCTCGACCGCGTCTACTTTGCCGGCCTCACCAAGAAGGGCTTGCGTCGCGGCGACTGGCGTTACCTCACCGAGCAGGAGGTCAACTACCTCCGCATGGGTTCATTTGAATAATCACAAATAAGGCATCAAATACTGTAATATGGAAACAATTAGCAGGACTAAAATAGTTTACCTCCTGCAGCTCTAAGACTT
>CAMGAL010000335.1 GCA_946007445.1 uncultured Mediterranea sp. | reverse complement strand
CGTTCATGTACTCTTCTACGATGGCGGGCACTGCATTGTAGTAGTTGTTGCAGCTCTCGCGGTGTGCGAAGAAGGTGTCGGGGTTCTCGGCCATACCACGAGCCACGGGGCGCTCGGGGGTGAGGGCACGGCTGCGGAACTCAGCCAGAGCCTGCTGGTCGATGAGCGGAGCGAGGTCGTCGTTCTCCAGCATCTCGATCTTCTGAATCTCGTGAGAGGTACGGAAGCCGTCGAAGAAGTTGACGAAGGGCACACGGCTCTTGATGGTAGCCAGGTGGGCAACACCGGCCAGATCCATCACCTCCTGTACAGAACCTTCGGCCAGCATGGCGAAGCCCGTCTGACGGGTAGACATGACGTCCTGATGGTCACCAAAGATACACAATGCGTGTGAAGCCAGTGTACGAGCCGATACGTGGAATACGCAGGGCAGGAACTCACCGGCAATTTTATACATGTTAGGAATCATCAACAACAGACCTTGAGAAG
This sequence comes from uncultured Mediterranea sp., assembly GCA_946007445.1. Classification (GTDB taxonomy): domain Bacteria; phylum Bacteroidota; class Bacteroidia; order Bacteroidales; family Bacteroidaceae; genus Bacteroides. Next base: position 2,438 of record CAMGAL010000335.1, on the reverse strand, counting down.
CAGTGTAAGTCGTGGTTAATGCGCCTGCCTGCAGTGAACCGTGAACGGCACCGGCAGCACCGCCCTCTGACTGCATTTCCTGTACCAGAACAGTCTCGCCGAAGATGTTCTTACGGCCTTGAGCTGCCCATTCGTCTACGTATTCTGCCATCGTAGACGACGGAGTGATGGGGTAGATAGCGGCCACCTCAGAGAACATATACGAGATATGTGCTGCGGCCTGGTTACCATCACAAGTAATGAATTTTTTTTCTTTAGCCATAACTAAATGATTGTTATATAAATGTTAATAAACTCGGTCTCTATATTCATTTGTTGGTGGGGGACACTCAGTAGAGGAAGCCCATCAGCCATAGGGGGATCTGGTTGCCCCGTCCTATCTCGGCCTTGTGCAGCACGTAGGTCACGCCGGGGTCGTTCTTGATTTTCATCCCTTCGGTACATATCTTGAAAGGCATCATCTTGTCCACCAAGAAGGTGCATGACTTGTCGCCACGGTTCACCTTGTGGTCTTTCCAGAGGCTGTTGACAAAGAAGGTGTCCAGCACATCCTGCTCCTCTATCTTGACGGGATAGATGGGGTACATCAGGTTGGGGTTGTGCATCATTATCTTGGAAGGCTTCTTGGGGAACTCCTCGCCTACGGGGTACACCATGTTGATGAGTCGCGCGTCGGCCAGGTACTTGATGTAGTTCATCACCGTTGCCCGGCTGGTCTCTATCTCAATGGCCAGCTGGCTGACGTTAGGAGCCTTGGGGCCGTCCACAGCCAGCAGGTAGAGCAGTTTCTTGATTTTCGACAGGTACTTCAGTTCAATCTGCTTGATGAGCAGGATGTCCACCTCCACCATCATGTTCATGGTCTTCAGCAGATTCTCCGAGAAGTTGCGTTTCTCCAAGAAGAAGGGGTAGAAGCCATGATGCAGGTAGTCGCGCAGGTAGTCGAGGGGGCGCACTTTGGAGAGCACGCCTTTGGCTATCTGCTCGTGGTTGCTCAGTATCTCCTCCAGTGTGTAGGCATGAAACTTCATGCCCGACTGCAGGTTCAGGAACTCGCGGAAGGAGAAGCCGCGCAGGTTGTAGCTCTTCACGATGTCGCACAGTTCCAGATTCTCCTCTTTCAGGCGCATGACCGACGAGCCGGTGAAGACAATCTTCAGCTTGGGGAAGCGGTCGTAGCAGAGGCGCAGCTCCTGGCTCCACCCCGGATGCTTGAACACCTGGTCGATGAGCAACACTTTGCCTCCCCGGCGTTGGAACTCGTAGGCAAAATCCACGATGCTGTGGCCGGAGAAGTAGAAATTGTTCATGTTGATGAAGAGGCAGGAGCGGTCGGTGCCGAATTTCTCCTTGGCATACTGCAGCAGGAAGGTGGTCTTGCCCACACCGCGCGTGCCCTTGATGCCAATGAGGCGGTCGTCCCAGTTGATCTCATCCATGAGGTCGCGACGGACAGGAGCATTGGTGTGCTCTACAAGGTATGCGTGTGTCCTATAAAATGCTTCCATACGGCAGTGTTGGTTTTTCGGGCACAAAGATATAGCTTTTTTATGAATTGCAAAGTAGAGATAGCAAAATATTGTGTATGTTTGCAGGCGCCAAACCGCATGTTTATGAAACTTTATCTTTTCAATCCCGATACAGAACTGGCATTGGCCGTTGGCAAGAGTCATTACCTGCCTCCCCGGTCCATCAGTCGGATGGCTTCCGACCTGGCTTTGCTGCCCCTGTGGTATGCCGATGCCGGCGCCATCGTGTTGCTGCGTTCCGAGGCCGAAGCGGCGTTTCTGCAGCAGATGCAAGGGCTTTTCGACATCCCGGTGGAGGGTGTTTCCGAGCGTGTGTTACCGAACACACTTCAGCCTTTGCCCTGGGGATGGAACCTCTCTTTGCGCCGCCATTGTCAGGAGTTGGGAATGTCCGAATCCTCTTTGCCCTCGGTGGAGGAGGTGGAACGGCATCGTGACCTCTCCTCCCGTCAGGCGGCTGTGGAGTGGCTCTCGCTGATAGGCCGGGGATTGCCGGGTTGTTGTGGCGAGGCCACTGTTCTCCAATCGGTCGAAGCCTGTGCGGCCTATGCTGCGCGTTGCCCTCACTGCCTCTTCAAGCAGCCCTGGAGCAGCAGTGGCAAAGGGCTGCGATGGAGTAGGGGAACCTTCGGTGTCGAAGATGCCCGTTGGTGCGGAAGGGCCATTGCTACCCAAGGTTGTGTCGTGGCCTCCCCTTTATATAATAAAGTATGCGATTTGGCGATGGAGTTTCGCCGCCAGGCGGGTGGCGGTGTGGAGTTTACAGGCTATTCGCTCTTCGAGACCAACGGGCTAGGCGCCTACTTTGGAAAACGGCTTCTGGCTGGAGAGTGTACTGCAGCAACCTATCTGCAACAGTGGCGTTCTATGCTGGTGGAGCATGAGGTGCACAGCGAGGGGATCGACCAG
>CAMGAL010000334.1 GCA_946007445.1 uncultured Mediterranea sp. | reverse complement strand
TTCCTCTGCCGACAGCATGGATTCACGCTGAAAATTGTGGATGCAGGCGTGGACTATGACCTGCCCTACGAACAGGGCATCATAGACTGCAAGGTGCGCCGCAGCACGCGCAACTACCTGCACGAAGCGGCCATGACCCCCGAAGAGACGCAGCTCTGCCTGCAACGGGGCGCTGCCGTGGTGCGCCAATGCCACGAGGAGGGGAGCAATGTGCTGAGCTTCGGCGAGATGGGCATCGGCAACACCTCCACCTCGTCGCTCTGGATGACCTCACCGGCATCCCCCTGGAGCAGTGTGTAGGGGCCGGCAGCGGACTGGACTCGGCGGGCATCCGCCACAAGTACGACGTGCTGAAGCGCTCGATGGAGAACTATCGCGGCGACGGCTCGCCGCTGGACATCATCACCTACTTCGGCGGACTGGAGATGGTGATGGCCGTGGGTGCCATGCTGCAGGCGGCAGAGCTGGGCATGGTCATCTTGGTGGACGGATTCATCATGACCAACTGCATCCTGGCGGCCTCGAAGCTCTATCCGGCCGTGCTGGACTATGCCATCTTCGGCCACAGCGGCGACGAGTCAGGGCACCGGCTGGTGCTCGACGCCTTGGGCGCGCGCCCGCTCCTCTACTTCGGCCTGCGGCTGGGCGAGGGCACGGGCGCCATCTGCGCCTATCCGCTCATCGAGTCGGCCGTGCACATGATCAACGAGATGGACAACTTTGCCCACGCCTCGATTACCAAGTACTTCTGATTTCCCCCTGACACGCTATGCGACTACTGGCTGCATTCATCTTCTTCACCCGACTGCCCTTCTGGCGGCTGCGCGAGGTGCCGGCGGAGTGCTTCAAGCATGTGGTTCCCTACTGGCCGCTGGTGGGGTGGCTCACCGGCGGCCTGCTGGCCGGGTCGTGCTGGCTCTTCGCCCAGCTGATGCCCCTGCCGACGGCCTTCCTGCTGGCCGTCATCGTGCGGCTGCTGGCTACGGGATGCCTGCACGAAGACGGTTGGGCCGACTTCTGCGACGGATTCGGCGGAGGCACCACCCGCGAGCGTACCCTGGCCATCATGAAGGACTCGCACATAGGGACTTACGGCGTGATAGGGCTGATAGGCTACTTCCTGCTGTTGTGGCAGCTGCACGTGTTGCCGGTGGGCACACTGTGCGTCCTGCTGCTGTGTGGCGACTGCTGGAGCAAATTCTGCGCCTCGCAGCTCATCAACTTCCTGCCCTATGCCCGCAAGGAGGAGGAGAGCAAGGCCAAGGTGGTGTACAACCGCATGAGCGGCGGCGAACTGCTGCTGGCCTTCGGTGCCGGCATCGTGCCCCTGCTCTGCTGCCTGCCCCTCTGCTTCTGGCCCGCCACGCTGGCTCCGCTGCTGATATCCGGCCTGCTGATCCGCTGGATGAAGGTGCGGCTGCAGGGCTACACGGGCGACTGCTGCGGTGCCACCTTCGTGCTCTGTGAACTCTCGTTTTACCTGACCTGCATCGTGCTATGGAGCTGATTGCCATCCGCCACACCTCGGTCGATGTGCCTGCCGGCGTGTGCTATGGGCAGACGGACGTGCCCCTGCGTGACACCTTCGAGGCGGAAGCCGCCCTGACCCGCGAGCGGCTGCAAGCCTGCCTGGCCGACGGCGTGCAGCCCGACGCCAGCTACACCAGCCCCCGGAGCCGCTGCACGCAGCTGGCGGCCTACTGCGGCTATCCCGACGCCCTGCGCGAGAAGCGCATCCTGGAGATCAACTTCGGGCGGTGGGAGATGCTGCCCTTCGACCAGATTGACGACCCGCGCCTGCAGGAGTGGTACGACAACTACCTCCACGTGGCCGCCACGGAGGGCGAGTCGTTCGACATGCAGTACCGGCGCGTCAGTGAGTTTCTCGACGAGCTGCAAGAGAAAAGGTATCGGCGGGTGGTGATGTTTGCCCACGGAGGGGTGCTCATCTGCGCCCAAATCTACGCCGGCATCCTCCGCCCGGAGGAGGCCTTCAGCGGACTGACCCCCTACGGCGGCGTGGTGCGCCTGCAGCTTACCCCACCAGCAGAAAGTCCAACAACCCGATGAGAAGCAGCATGGCCACCTCGGCCCTCCGATTGATGCGGACGGCCACCCGCATATCGTCCGTCGTGAGCGGCCGGTCGGTATGGCCGATATAAGGCTTCCAAAACGTCTGGCCAAAGTAGTCGTGCGGACCTCCGAAGCGGCAGTCGAGGATGCCGGCCAGCGCGGCCTCGGGATAGCCCGAATTGGGGCTGGCGTGCTGCGGACCATACTTTGCCACAAAAGCTACCAACCGCCACCGGCCCGAAACCAGCACCATGAGCAGGGCCGTGAGCCGCGCGGGCAGGTAGTTGCAGGCATCGTCGAGGCGCGCGGCCCAGCAGCCGAACGCACGATAGCGCTCCGTGCGGTAGCCTATCATGGAGTCGAGCGTATTGACCATCTTGTAGGCCATCATGCCGGGCACGCCCAGCAGGACGTACCAGAAGAGGGGAGCTATCACACCATCGCTGAGATTCTCGGCCAAGGTCTCCAAGGCGGCGGTGCGCACCTCCTGCGCTGAGAGTCCGGTGGTGTCGCGCCCCACGATGCGGGCCACCTGGCGGCGGCCCTCGTCGAGCGAGCGATCTACGGCCCGAAAGACGGCGCGCACCTCGCGGATGAGTGTCGTGCCGGCCAGGCAGTAGAAGATGAGCAGCACCTGAAGCACCAGCAGCCACTGGGGCGAGAGCCACCCGGCCAGTTGCAGCAGCCAGCGCGTGCCGGCATACACGGCCAGCACCAGCGCCAAGGCCACCACGGCTCCGCGCCTCAGGCGATGGGCGCCGCTGTTGAGACGCTTCTCACACCAGGCGATAGCCTTGCCTAAGGCCACGACCGGATGGGGCATCCAGAGGGGGTCGCCCACCCATCGGTCCAAC
>CAMGAL010000333.1 GCA_946007445.1 uncultured Mediterranea sp. | reverse complement strand
CGGCATCATGGAGATGGCCGACGGCATCGTCATCAACAAGGCCGACGGTGACAACCTGGAGCGGGCCAAACTGGCCGCCACCCAGTTCCGCAACGCCCTGCACCTCTTCCCAGCCCCCGAGAGCGGCTGGACACCTGAGGTGCTCACCTACTCCGGATTCTACAACATAGGGGTCAAGGAGGTATGGGACATGGTGTATCGCTACATAGACTTTGTGAAAGAGAATGGCTACTTCGAGTACCGCCGCAACGAACAGAGCAAGTACTGGATGTACGAGAGCATCAACGAACAGCTGCGCGACAGCTTCTACCACAATCCGCAGATTGAGGCACTGCTCTCCGAGAAGGAGTCGCAGGTATTGCAAGGCAAGCTCACCTCTTTTGTGGCGGCCAAGAGCCTGCTGGACACCTATTTTGAGGGATTGAAATAGTCCGCACGACCGCCGCAGGTCAGCGCCTGCGGTGCATCAAGCGGATGCCGATGTCGTTCACCTCGGGCAGCAACGAGTCGGGCAGCAGGTGCCAGAGCTGAAAGCGATAGAGCCCCGGCTGCCGGACCTGCACGGTGCTGACCCGATGTGACACCTGACGTAGCGGGCCATACCCCTCGCCTATCCAATTGGCCTGTGCGTCGGCCACCATCAGATTCAGACTATCGGGAGCCAAGAGCAACGAGTCGGGCGGCAAGAGACGGACGGCAAGGGAGAGGTTGCGATAGGGATAGTGCGGGCGATGACGCACGTCCACATATCGGTCGGCCTGCAGGAACGAATCTGTGTGCTGTGCCTGCAGTTCGATGGTATCGCCCCTCGCCCACCCTGCTTCGGGAAGTATCTGCGAGGTATGTATCAGCGTGCGCTCGTCGCAAGCCGAGAAGAGGAGTGCGACGAGCCATGCGATAGCGAACCAACCGGAGAAGTGACTATCCTTCGGATGCCGGTGTTTCATGTGCTTTTTTATTCTTATTGTTGCGGCGGCGAGGTTCTCCATTCTGCGCCTTCTGTTCCTCGCCGGCGGCGGGCTTGGCGGAGGCAGGGGCGGCTTTAGCTGGGGCAGGAGCAGACTTGGCAGGAGCATTGGCCTGCTTGGCACCCTGCTTGGAGGCTTGTGGCGCATCGCCTGGCTGCTTGCCGGCAGCCGATTTCTTCTTCTTGCGGCGCGGCTCTTCGGCGGAAGGCTTGGCACCATCGCCCCCCTTCTTGCCCCGGCGGTTGCGGTCGAAGCGGGTGAGGCTCTCTTGCTCCACCAAGTCGGTAGGACGTGCCGGTTCCGTCGTAGCGCCATCCTCGGCCAAGCTGTCCGGCTTGATGCCCTTGCGGTTCATGCCGATGACCTCGAAGGCGCGTCGGCCACTGATGGTCACTAGGTTGGCAGGCACGCTCTTGTCGGTCGAGTAGGTCACCTGGTTGGTCAGGATGTCGGCCTTGAAGTAGTAGAAGAGTCCGTCCTTGGTCTCCAACTGTATCTCCTTACTGGGCAGGCGTTTCTGTGCCTCCACATAGCAGTCCACCTCGTAGTTGAGGCAACATTTCAGCTTGGCACATTGGCCGGCCAGCTTCTGCGGATTGAGCGAGATGTCCTGATAGCGCGCCGCGCTGGTGGCCACCGATACAAACGAGGTCATCCAGGTGGCACAGCAGAGTTCGCGACCGCAAGGGCCGATGCCCCCGATGCGGCCTGCCTCTTGGCGGGCACCAATCTGCTTCATCTCAATGCGCACATGGAAAGCCTCGGCCAGCACCTTGATGAGCTGGCGGAAGTCCACACGCCCCTCGGCAATGTAGTAGAAGATGGCCTTGTTGCCGTCCCCCTGATACTCCACGTCACCTATCTTCATATTGAGGTTGAGGTCTTGGGCAATCTGACGCGAGCGGATCATCGTGTCGTGCTCGCGCGCCTTGGCCTCCTTGTACTTGTCCATATCCACCTGCTTGGCCTTGCGGTAGATGCGCTTGATATCGGCCTCGCTCTTGATGTTGGCCTTGCGCATCTGCAAGGGCACCAGTCGACCGGTCAGTGTCACCACACCGACATCGTGGCCCGGAGTGGCCTCCACGGCGACGATGTCCCCCTTTTCGAGGGGAATCTTGTTGCTGTTGCGGTAGTAGCCCTTGCGGGTATTCTTGAACTGCACTTCCACCAAGTCGCACTCGTCGGCATTGCCGGGAATGTCGGCCAGGTAGTCGTAGGTATTGAGCTGCTTGTCCTGTCGGCCGCAACTCTTGCAGCACAGGCCTCCGCTGCCATTATGTAACTTGAAATCAGACATATATCTAAATGAAGAGTTATAAATGAAGAATTTAAAAATTGAGGTTACTGCTTGAGGAGGACAATCATCTTGAGTGAGAAGTCGAAGAACACCATCTTGGGATTGACATTCTGCTCGATGTGTATCTGCGCCTCGCTCAGCTCGTGCATGATGCCCATCACATTGCGTTCGTTGATGAACGGCGCAAAGCGGACCGCAAACTCCTGCTCGGGACGGGTCATGTAGTTCATCTCCCGCTGATGGAAGTTGTAGATGAAGTTCTCGCGAATCAGCCGCTGGCAATAGACCAGCAACTCCTTCTGCCGTTCTCGGCCCAAGGCTGCCACCTGTTCGCTCCACTGCTTCATCTCCCGTATCTTGCGCTGGTAGGACAAGCGCATCAGACTGTCGACGAGGTCGAAAACGAGCCCCTGCTCGTCGCTGGTATGGATGGCTTCCAAGGCAGTCAGGAAATTGCCGCCCGCCAGATGGGCCACCGCCTGGCTATCGGCCGGCTGAAGGCCGAAGCGCTGCTGCAAGGCGTGGTCAATGTCGGCCTCGGCAATGCGCGGCACATGGAAGCGCTGGGTGCGGCTCAGGATGGTGGGCAATATCAGTTCGGGATTCTCGCTGACCAGCAGGAAGAGGGTCTGTCGGGGAGGCTCTTCGAGCAGTTTCAGCAGCTTGTTGGCGCA
>CAMGAL010000332.1 GCA_946007445.1 uncultured Mediterranea sp. | reverse complement strand
CCGTTGTACTCGGCGCTCGCTTCGGGTGGCAGGTGGAAGAAGAGCTCCTTGAAGGCGCGGTCTACGTATCCTTGCAGCCGGGGCTCCAGGTGGAGCAGGCGGTCGATGTCGTCGGGGCGAATCATCCGGTCCCGCTGCGTGAGGTCGAGATAGAGCAGTTCGGCTGCACGGTGGAAGAGGCTGCCGAAGAGGGCGGAGTCGATGGTGGCCGTCACTTCGTCCGGTTCGCCCAGTCCGACCACATGGCGGAAGTAGAACTTAAGCGGGCAGTCCAGGAAGCTGTTCAAGGCCGAGGGCGAGAGGATGTGTCCCTTCCCCCGGCACAGGTCGTACTTGGCTGTCAGGGCTTCCATGAGGTGGGGCGTCTTCTCGATGCAGATGGTGCGGCTGCTCTGTATGGTCTGGTCGGCTTGCAGGAAGTGGCGCTCGATGTGGGCGGGGCCTTCGAGCAGGTATTGCAGCATGAAGCGCGACATCTCTCCGCGGTTGAGCCCGTCGGTGGCGGTGCTGTAGAGCAGGGTGATGCTTTCGGCGCGCTGGATGAGGCGGTAGAAGTAGTAGGCATAGACGCAGTTCTTGTGCTCGATGGTGGTCATACCGAAGGCTTTGCGCAGGTTGTAGGGGATGAAGGAGGCTTCGCCGCCCCCCTTGGGCAGCAGGCCTTCGTTGACCGAGAGGAGCAGCAGGTGGCTGAAGTCGAGGTTGCGCGTCTCCAGCACGCCCATGATCTGCATACCGATGGCCGGTTCGCCGTGGAAGGGGATGCTGGCCGATGCCACCAGCCGGCTGAGCAGGCGGCGCAGGGTGTCGGGGCGCACGGCGAGGTCGCCGCTCTCGATGAGGCTCTGCAGGCGGTTGGTCAGGGTGAAGCTCTTGAAGAGGGCTTCGCGGTGCAGCTGGTTGAAGAGCTCCTCTTCCTGCCGTTCGTCTTCGCTTTGGTAGATGACGGCCATCCGTCTGAGCAGGTCGGAGATGCGCCGGCAGAGCTCTGCGAGGTGGGCGACGGGAGTGAAGAGTTGCGTCAGCAGTTCGTCGGCTTGCAGCTCCGAGGGGAGGGGATAGAAGCGGTTGGCCTCGGTGAGGGTGCGCTCCAGCCGCTCGGCTTCGGGCGAGAGGGTGCGTACATAGGGGTGCTTGAGCACGCTCAGCACGCTGTCGAAGCGGTAGCGCCCCTTCGCGGGGTCGTAGCCCTCGGTGTAGAGTTGCAGCAGGGCGTCTACAAATCCGGCTGCCGGAGTCTGTGTCAGGGGGAAGCCCATGGTGATGTTGACGTGCTGTACGGAGCTGGGGATGGAGTGGAGGACGGGTTGCAGCAGGGCTTCGTTGCAGAGCACCACGGCACACTGCTTCTCGGGCAGGTCGGGCTGCCGGCTCTTCACCTCGTCCACCCATTGGGGCAGGTAGCGCGCTTGGGCATTCTCGGTGGAGGCGGCCAGGTAGCGCACGCGCTTGGGCTGGCGCAGCCGGTCGAAGTGTTCGGCACCCAGCTCGTTGGGGAAGAGGGGCAGGTTACGCAGGATGAACTCGCCGGCTTCGTGATGCAGGGTGCCGGTGGCGGTGTAGGCCACGTCGTAGTCCCAGTAGAAGAGGGCTTTGCCTGCCTCTTTCAGCCGGGTGAAGAGCTGCTGCTCCACGCGGTTGAGCACGTTGAAGCCTACGAATACATAGCGGTCGTAGCGGGTGTCGGCTGCCACGTCCCACTCTGCGACCACGCGGCGGTAGAGCATCCCTTCGTAGGCGATGCCCAGTGCCTGCAGCCGCTCCTGATAGCGGCGGTAGATGTCGCCCAGCTTGTCCCAGAGGGAGATGAAGCGCTGCTTCAGCTCGGTGTGCTGCTCGATGGAGAAGTTCTGGAAGAACTGTCGGATGGCGGCCTCCTGCTCGGGGTCGAGGAAGCTGAAGTCGTCCATCGCCCTCAGTTCCTGCAGGTTGCTGAAGAGGCGCTCGGTGGGCACCAAATTCTTGTCGATGTCGTCGAAGTCGGCTATGAGCAGTTCGCCCCAGAAGTAGAAGTCGTCGAGGGTCTCCCGGCTGTGGGTGGCGTCGATGAATATCTTGTAGAGCTCGCAGACGAGGCGGATGGGGTCGCCGTTCTGCAGCGGCGAGTGCTGGCGGAAGAGCTCGCTGATGCTCATGTAGGCCGGCGACCAGATGGGGCGCGAGGCAGAGGCGGCCAGGTGTTCGTTGAAGAAGAGGCCGGCACGCTTGTTGGGGAAGACGATGGCGGTGCGTGAGAGGTCATCGCCTATTTTGTGGTAGAGGTCGCGGGCGACCAGTTGAAGGAAGGTTTCCATATCTTATATAGGTATAGGCGGGGGATTAGGATTGGGTGAATGAGATCTGCTCGATGCGGCCGGCATCGACGTACCACAGGTAGCCCTGCATCTGCGTGGTAGGGTAGCCCATGCGGGCCAGCAGGCGGAGATAGCCTTGCACCTGCTGGGCGTAGTGCCGGCGCGGCTGTCCGAACTTGAAGTCCACCACCACTATCTCGTTGCCCCGCATCATGACGCGGTCGGGGCGCTGGTTGTGCAGCCCGTCCTGCTCCATCCAGATGGGGTCGCGCTCGTGGAAGAGTTGCCGCCGGCCGCTGTACCACTCTTGTACCAGGGGCAGGGCGAAGGCTTCGTCGGTGAGGCGTCGTATCTCTTCCTCCTGCTGGCGGTTGCCGATGAGTCCGTCGAACACCAGCCGGTCGATGGCGGAACTGACGTCGGCTTTTGTCTCGATGTGCGCAAAGAGGGTATGGAGCAGGCATCCGCGGTGGAGGAAGCGCTGGCGCGACTCGGCTTCATCGACACCGGCAATGAAGTCGGCCGACTGGTTGGACTGCTTGAACTCGGCTTGGCTCTTCAGGCTCTGCATCCGTACGGGCAGGGCGGTGGGTTGCTCCAACAGCCGGTTGGCCGACTCCGCTTGGGGCTGTCCGGCTGCTGATGAGGTGGAGGGGCAG
>CAMGAL010000331.1 GCA_946007445.1 uncultured Mediterranea sp. | reverse complement strand
GCCGGGCTGTCCGCCCTCGGTGGTGCCGTAGGCGAAAAAATGCTTGAGTGGGGCGAGCGTGCTGTAAGGCTTGCTCAGGTCTCCGCCGCCCAGGCCGCGCACCAGCGCTGCGCCCATCTCGCCCGTGAGCACCGGATCCTCGCCCATACTCTCCTCCACACGTGACCAGCGTGGGTCGCGGGAGAGGTCGAGCACCGGCCCGTAGCTGATGTGGCCACCCTGCAGGCGCACCTCCTTGCCCACAACGCGCCCCATAGCCTCGGCAGCCTCGGTAGACCAAGTGGCAGCCAATCCCAATCCGGTGGGAAAGACGGTGGTGCCGATGGCCATGTGTCCGTGTGGCGCCTCCTCGGCCAAGAACAGGGGGATGCCCAGACGTGTGTGCTCCATCACGTAGCGCTGCAGGGCGTTGCCGGCCTTGGCTGCCAGTTCGGGATTGAGTCCGTTGGAAAGCGACTTCTGCGTCCACGGATCGGCTCTGTAAGTAGCCCAGAGCATGCCGATGTTGCCTTCGGCGATGTCTTTTTTAAACGATTCAGACGGAACCACTTTGTTTCCGTCGATTTCATAGTAGTTCCATGCCAGCGTGCAGCGCATTTGGCCAATTTTCTCTTCCAATGTCATGCGCGACAATAGGTCGCTGACCCGCTCCTCGATGCTGAGGCTGGGGTCTTTGTAGGGTAGCTTCTTCTGACCCATGACAGCCAGAGTCATCATGGCCATAATCGATACCGACAATACTCGTTTCATTTACTTTTTTCGTTCTTTATAATGGATTTATTGAATAGCGATTTTGTCGTATTTGAGCGTTTCGCCGGCCGTCACCATACGTGTGGCCTTCAACATCACATACCTTCCGCTTGCGGGCGTGAAGTGTACCTCCTGCATGATGGGATGGTTGCGGATGTTGGAGAACTCTCCTGCGGCCACGCGGGTCATCTTGGCCTTGTCATTGCCCACGTAGAGCTCGTAGTTGGCCACCAGTCCCTCATGCTTGGCACTTTGGTCAGGCAGGTAATAGAATGATTTCACCTGCTGCTCCTTGCCCAGGTCGAAGGTCACGGCATCCGTACCGTTGGCGGCAGCCGTAAAGGCGAGGCTCTTCACGTCCTCCACCTTCTCCACGTAGCTTTCTTTGGCATTGGGAGCGTAGTAGGCACCCAGTTCGTTGAGGCATACAGGGCCGCGTGCGTCGTTGATGACGATGCGGAGCTGCTGCGTCTGGATGGTCTTGAAGCGCAACAGGCGTTTGTAACCGATGGTGGTGGTCTCCTCGTTGAGTTTGACAGGAATCCACTCCTTGCCTTGGCGGTAGTAGACACTGAAACGCTTGACCCGTTGGCCTAAAGGAATATACTCTTGCAGCATCAACCGGTTGAGCTTGGTGCTCTTCTTGAAACTGATGGTGAGCCCGGCCTCGTTTACGCCGTCCTTCACGCACCAGTAGGTGTCGTAGTTGCCATCGGTGAGGTTGGCCTCGGCAAACGCCTTGCTGCGAACGTCAGAGGCTTTGATGCGGGCCGTCTTGAGCAGGTTGTCCTTCAGTTCGGCCATAATCTGCTTGTGGAAAGCGATGACCCTGGCCGAGTCGATGGGATGTATCCTTCCCTCCTTGTCTACGGGCATATTGAGCAGGAAGGTGCCGTTGTGGCCCACGCTGCGGTAATAGAGGTCCACCAGATGGTCCACGCTTTTCACCTTGTCGTCCTCCTTTTCGTGGTAGAACCATCCCGGACGGATAGACACATCGCACTCTGCGGGCACCCATTGGTCGCCATCGGCGTGGCCATATTGCAGCTCCCGGTATTTCTCATAACCCGGATACACCTTGTCTTTCCACAAGAAAGCCCAGTTGGTGGCACCGGCGTAGCCGTTTTCGTTGCCCACCCATCGGCATCCGGGACCTCCGTCGGAGAAGATGATGGCCTGTGGCTGGTACTTGTAGATAGTCTCCCATGCCCGGGGAAAGTCATAGTAGGTGCGGCGGTCAATCGTGCGCGTCTCGCGGGCACCACCGTAGTAGCCATCTCCACCATTGGCACCGTCAAACCATACCTCGAAGATGTCGCCATACTGTGTCAGGAGTTCGTGGAGCTGTGCATGGAAATACTCACGGTACAGCGGTGTGCCGTAAAAAGCCTGATGTCGGTCCCAAGGAGACAGGTAGACACCGAATTTGAGTCCGTATTTCTTGCAGGCTGCCGACAGTTCACCCACGATATCGCCCTTGCCGTCCTTGTAGGGAGTATTGCGTACGCTGTAGTCGGTGTATTTGGTAGGCCAGAGGCAGAAACCGTCGTGGTGCTTGGCCGTGATGATGATGCCCTTCATACCGGCATCTCTCAGTGTCTTGGCCCACTGCTCGCAGTCAAGCCGCGAAGGGTTGAAACACTCGAGCGGTGCATCGCCGTAGCCCCATTCTCGGTCGCAGAAAGTGTTGGGTCCGAAATGGATAAACGCATAGGTCTCCATCTGTTGCCACGCCACTTGGTGCTTGGTGGGTAATGGAGCCACAGGCTTGGGGGCTCCCACTTGCGCATTCCCCGATACTGATAGGGCGAGAAGCGCTACACTGATAAGCTGTCTTGCTTTCATCATGATATGGATATTGATTAGTTTGTAAAATTCTTTCCGTCGCTGCCAAACCAGTTGATACGCATGGGTTTGACACGTTTGCCGTTGACGATGGGATATACCCATATATAGCGGTTGTACCGATACGTTTTCACGGCCGTGTACGATATGTCTATCGTGGTGCGCTCATGCGGTTGGAGCGTGATACGTGCCGGCAGGGTGAGGATTCGGTTATTGGGGACGCGCTCAAACTCGATGGTCATCGGCTTGTCTGTCTCGTTGGCGATACGCTGGTGGAAAGTGTAGCTCTCTCCGGGTTTCAGACAGGCAAAGGGAAGCGTCTGGAACCCCATGTAGAGCCCTTCTCCGAAACTATAGGGATGGTCTT
>CAMGAL010000330.1 GCA_946007445.1 uncultured Mediterranea sp. | reverse complement strand
CCTCTTTGTCGGGCAGCTGGCCGGTGCCGAAGCCCGAAGCCGCATTCACCACCGTGGGAGGCATAATCTCCGTATAGCCGGACTTGCGGGCTTCGTCCAGGAAGAAGTTGATTAGGGCGCGTTGCAGTTGGGCTCCCTGGCCTTTGTATACGGGGAATCCTGCACCGGTAATCTTGACTCCGAGGTCAAAGTCTATCAAATCGTACTTCTTGGCCAATTCCCAGTGGGGCAGAGCATCCTTGGGCAGTTCGGTCTCCATGCCACCCATCTTCACCACGACATTGTCTTCGGCTCCCACACCTTCGGGCACCTCGTCGTAGGGGATATTGGGGATGGTGTAGAGCAGTGACTGCAACTCGGCAGCAGCCTGGTCCATGGTGGCCTGCAGCTCTTTGTTCGCTTCTTTCAGTTGTCCTACCCGGGCCTTTGCCTCTTCGGCTTCAGCCTTTTTGCCTTCCTTCATCAACGCACCGATGGACTTGGAGGTGGCGTTCACTTCTGCCAGATTGTTGTCCAGCACGGCTTGGGTGCTCTTTCTCTTGTTGTTCAGTTCCAGCACTTGACCGATGGCCTCCTGGGCATTCTTGAAGTGTTTCTTTTCCAATCCGCGGATCACCGCTTCGGTGTTGTCCGTAATCTGTTTGATGGTAAGCATACTATTTTGATTTGTTATGTAATACTCCGTTTTTGGGGCACAAAGATAGTGCAATCCCCGTGTAGAACAAAATTTCTCTCTAAAAAAGAGAGGATGCCTCCCTTATGTGGGTGGCATCCTCTCCGATGATCTTACGAAAGTTTCCGGCTTATTCCAAACGGCGGGCACCGTCGCTGATGACTACGTCGTACACCTTCGGGCTTCTGCCAAATTTCTTCTTGAACTCTTCCTTGGCCTTCTCGATGAAGGTGCTGTAGAGTTCGTCCTTCACCAGGTTGATGGTGCAACCACCGAAGCCACCGCCCATGACGCGCGAACCGGTTACGCCACAGTCGAATGCCAGGTCGTTGAGGAAGTCCAGCTCTTCGCAGCTCACTTCATACAGCTTGCTCATGCCGTGGTGGGTCTCGTACATCTTCTGACCTACGGTCTCGTAGTCGCCACGCTCCAGAGCGTCGCAAACGTCGAGCACACGCTGAATCTCTTCGATGACGTACTCGGCACGCATGTAGTCCTCTTCGCTGATGTCGGCCTTGGCCTCGTTGAGCATATCCATGGTCACGTCGCGCAGGAACTCTACATGCGGATGTTTCTTCTGAACAGCTGCCACAGCAGCCTCGCAGCTCTGGCGACGCTTGTTGTAGGCCGAAGATGCCAACTCGTGCTTCACCACAGAGTCAACCAATACCAGACGATAGCCTTGCGGATTGAAGGGGAAATACTGGTACTCCAGCGAACGGCAATCCAGACGGATGAGGCTGCCCTTTTTGCCGAATACAGAAGCAAACTGGTCCATGATACCGCAGTTCACACCGCAATAGTTGTGCTCGGTGGACTGGCCTACCTTGGCCAACTCAAACTTGTCTATCTTGTTGTCGCCGAAGAGGTCGTTCAGTGCGTAGGCATAGGTGCTCTCCAGGGCAGCCGAAGAAGACATGCCTGCACCCAAGGGTACATCGCCGGCAAATGCCGTGTTGAAGCCCTTCACGTTCACACCGCGCTTGATCATTTCGCGGCATACGCCGAAGATGTAGCGTGCCCAGCTGGCGCGGGGAGCATCCTCTTCGTTGAGGCCGAACTCTACATAGTCTTTCAGGTCGATGGAGTAAGCCTTGACCAGATTGGTGCCGTTGGGCTTGATTTCGGCAATCATGCCTTTGTCGATGGCGCCGGGGAATACGAAACCGCCGTTGTAGTCGGTGTGTTCACCGATGAGGTTGATGCGACCCGGAGAGGCATATACCGCTCCCGTTGTTCCGTCAAAGTGCTTGATGAAGCGACTTCTTACGTGTTCAATATCCATGATAATTCGTTTTTTAAGGTGAATAATTCGGATTACCTATATCTCTTATACAATAATATTATTGATTGTTGTTTCAATCGACTTTGATGTTCTTGTTGACGTTTTTGCTACCAATGAGGGCATAGAACAGGATGTAGGCCAGCATGGCGATGACGAGCCAGTAGCTCTGGATGATGCCGATGCCCGGTGTGTTGGCCAGTGCCTCCTGAATGAGGGGCATGATGCCACCACCTACCACCAGGGTCATGAAGATGCCGGAGGCAGCTTCGGTGTACTTGCCGAGACCTTCCACCGAGAGGTTGAAGATGCCGCCCCACATGATGGAGGTGCAGAGACCGCAAGCTGCAATGAACAGGCAACGGGTAGGAATCTCTACGCCGCTGATGACGATGGTCATGCTCTCGGGCATGAAGATGGCGATGAGCAGGAACAGGATGGCAATGGCAGATACGGCAGAGAGCTGTACCTTGGTGGCCACCTTACCGGAGATGGCACTCGAACCGGCACGGCCTATCATCATCAGGAACCAGTAAGCCGAAGCCAGCACACCACCTACGGCAGCCGAACCCTTCGTATAGTCGGTGACGTAGAAGTTGAGCTCCATGGGAATACCGATCTCGATACCTACATAGAAGAAGATGGCGATGACACCCAGCAGGCAGTGGCGGAAGGCCAGCGGGCTGCGCTCATACTTGGGCTGCGACTTGCCGAGCGTGGGTTCGGGAATGGATACACGGCTGATGATGAAGAAGGAGATGGCAAACACGGCGATACCGATGAAGAGCAGGGGAGCCACATCGCCCATGTTGGTGTCTTTGGTCACTTCGCCCACCAGCACACCGGCCAGCAGGGGAGTGAGGGTACCGGTCAGGGAGTTCAGCGTACCGCCGATCTGAATCAGCTGGTTACCCTTGTTGCCGCCACCGCCCAGCAGGTTGAGCGTGGGGTTGTCATCGTTGTTTAGGATGCTGTCGAAGAGGACTCAGTTGCAGTCGCCCGGCAGGG
>CAMGAL010000329.1 GCA_946007445.1 uncultured Mediterranea sp. | reverse complement strand
GGACGCACACTGAGCTTCCCAGAAGAATTCAAGCTCGACTATCTTAACCATAAAGCTCCTCAACATCCGTTATGAAAGATACCATCATCACCGGTCGGCGCAAACGCATTGAGCTCTGGACGATTCTCATCTGTTTTATTCTAGCTCAAGGGGCCAACATCTACGCCATCCTGACCTACCATTCATCCTGGAGTGAACTAATCACCTCACTAGGATATGTCACTCTGTTTGCCCTGTTGCTCTACGCCCTGTGGAGCCTGCTGCGGCTGCTGACTTGCATCCTGATCCGACTACTGAAGATATTCAACTAATCAACCATAAATCAACCATTGAACATATTCATTTATGACAACAAGAAGAGATTTTCTGAAAACCATGTCTATGGCAACTGCCGGACTGGCGCTTGGTGGTAGCAACACCCTACTGAATGCACAGACCTATGCTCAACGGCATCAGGTCAAAGACAAGGTGAAGATAGCCTACATCGGTATTGGCAATCGCGGCGAACAAATTATCGGTGAATTTGAACGCACCGGCATGGTAGAGGTAACCGCCCTCTGCGACGTAGATATGGGTGCTGCCCACACCCAAAAAGTGATGGCCAAATACCCCAACGCTAAAAGGTTCCGCGACTTCCGAAAGATGCTGGACGAGGGAGCACACCTGTTTGATGCCGTTGCCATCGCTACCCCCGACCACTCTCATTTCCCCATCAGCATGCTAGCTCTGGCACAGGGCAAGCATGTATTCGTAGAGAAGCCTCTGGCACGCACCTTCTATGAGGCAGAACTGCTGATGGAAGCAGCCAGAAAACGCCCGAATCTAGTGACCCAGGTAGGAAACCAGGGACACTCCGAGGCCAACTATTTCCAGTTCAAAGCCTGGATGGATGCCGGCATCATTAAAGATGTCACTGCCGTCACCGCACACCTGAACAACCCCCGCCGCTGGCACAAATGGGACACCAACATCCACAAGTTGCCCGAAGGCCAGCAACTGCCGAAAGACCTCGACTGGGATACTTGGCTCTGTGCCCAGCCTTTCCACGAGTACAACAAAGACTACCACCTGGGACAATGGCGCTGCTGGTATGACTTCGGTATGGGAGCGTTAGGCGACTGGGGAGCTCACATCATAGATACCGTACACGAGTTCCTTGACCTGGGCCTGCCCTACGAAATCAACATGCTCTATGCCAATGGTCACAATGACTACTTCTTCCCCTACTCCAGCACCATCCTGTTCCGCTTCCCGCAACGTGGCAACATGCCTCCTGTCGATATCACTTGGTATGACGGACTGGACAACCTGCCTCCCATACCCGCAGGATATGGCGTATCGGGACTCGATCCCAACATTCCTGCCACGAATCAGGGTGAGACGCCGAAGGCCAAGCTCAATCCTGGCAAGATTATCTACAGCAAGGAACTCACCTTCAAAGGTGCCAGTCATGGCAGCACGCTGACCATCATCCCCGAGGAGAAAGCCCGGGAAATGCAAAGTAAACTGCCCGAAGTCCCCAAGAGCCCATCCAACCACTATGAGAACTTCCTGCTGGCCTGCATGGGACGCGAGAAGACCCGGTCTCCCTTCGAAATCAATGGTGTACTGAGCCAAGTGTTCTGCTTAGGTGTCATCGCCCAACGCCTCAACACGCAACTCTTCTTCGACCCTCGCAACAAAGTATTCACTAACAATGAGTTTGCCAATGCTCTGCTGGCTGGCACACCTCCGCGCAAGGGTTGGGAACAATTCTACAAACTCTAAATATAAATAATTACGTCATATCGTAAATCGTCCAATCGAAATATAAATATTATGTTAAAAAAGAATTTACTTATCGCTCTGTGTCTCTGCAGTACTACGCTGACATCTGCACAGAACTGGGAACCCCTTTTCAATGGTAAAAACCTGAAAGGTTGGAAAATACTCAATGGTAAGGCCACTTATAAAGTGGAGAACGGCGTGATTGTCGGCACCTCTAAGATGAATACGCCGAACACTTTCCTAGCCACCAAGAAGAGCTATGGCGACTTTATCCTGGAGTTTGACTTCAAGATAGACGAAGGCCTCAACTCTGGTGTACAACTGAGGAGCCTGAGCACCAAGGAATATCAGGATGGCCGTGTACATGGCTATCAGTTCGAGATCGATCCCTCCGAACGGGCCTGGACCGGCGGCATCTACGATGAAGCACGCCGTGGCTGGCTCTATCCGCTCACTCACAATCAGGCTGCTAGAAAGGCATTCAGAAACGGAGAATGGAACAAGGCCCGTAAAGAAGCCCTAGGCAACAGCCTCGCCACCTGGGTCAACGGTGTGCCATGCGCCAACGTATGGGATGATACGACCCTCAACGGATTTATCGCCCTGCAGGTTCATGCCATCAATAACGCTACCCTAGAGGGAAAGACTATCTGCTGGAAGGACATACGCATCTGCACCACCAACGTAGAGCAATATCTCACTGCTAACAAAGCCACCGAAATCAATGCCATGGTCAATGTTCTCTCACCCACTGAGCAGAAAGAGGGGTGGAAACTGCTATGGAACGGCAAAGACTCGGAAGGATGGCGTGGCGCACGGCTGGACCACTTCCCCAAGCAGGGATGGAAGATGGAAAACGGCATCTTGAAGGTGCTGAAAAGCGGCGGTGCCGAATCTGCCAATGGCGGAGACATTGTCACCACCCAAAAGTATCGCAACTTCATCCTGAAGGTAGACTTCAAGATAACAGCCGGTGCCAACAGTGGCATCAAGTACTTCGTCAGCCCCGACATGAACAAGGGAGCCGGCTCGGCCATTGGATGCGAGTTTCAGGTATTGGACGACGAGAGACACCCCGATGCCAAGCTCGGTGTAAAAGGCAACCGCAAGCTGGGATCGCTCTACGACCTCATACCGGCTCCGGAGGATAAACCCTTCATCAAAGGCAACTTCAACACGGCCATGATTATCGTCAAAGGTAACCATGTGGAGCAC
>CAMGAL010000328.1 GCA_946007445.1 uncultured Mediterranea sp. | reverse complement strand
TGTATATCAAATCTTGCGAAGAATCCAAAAAAACATCCGTTTAAATTCCGATGATCCGATGATTCATTTCTTGCGAAGCAACATCTTAAAGAAGATTTCCCCCAAAGATTTCTAGCCGTAGGCTACCCAAAAATATCCGTGTACTCCGTGTGCTCCGTGGCTTATTCAGAGTGTGAGATTTCAGATGACTCCGGCAGATTGCAGCTGTACAGCCATTTGCTCTTGGAGCTCCTTGGCCTTTTGGCCAGCAACCTCAGCGAAGTCGCTACCCGTTGAGGCATAGATGATGCCACGTGACGAGTTCACCAACAAGCCACAGTCGCTGGTCATACCATAGCGACAAACCTCTTCCAGACTACCGCCCTGAGCACCAACACCGGGAACCAACAGGAAATGCTCCGGAGCCAGTTTTCTGATGTCTTCAAACATACGACCCTGGGTGGCACCCACCACATACATCATATTGTCCTTCGTGCCCCACTGCTGACTCTTCTTCAATACTTTCTCAAACAAACGCTCACCCTGTTCGTCGGTCGTCATTTGGAAATCGAGAGAACCCTTGTTGGAGGTCAGCGCCAACAGGATAACCCAGTGACCCTCATAACCGAGGAAGGGAGTCACACTGTCTTCACCCATGTAGGGAGCCACCGTCAGCGAGTCGATGTCATACTCCTCAAAGAAGGTACGTGCATACATCGCAGAGGTATTGCCGATATCACCACGCTTCGCATCAGCGATGATGAAATGATGGGGGTAGTTCTCCTTGAGGTATTTCACGGTCTTCTCAAACGATATCAAACCCTTCACACCAAAAGCCTCGTAGAAGGCCAGGTTGGGCTTGTATGACACACAGTAGGGGGCTGTGGCATCGATGATGGCTTTGTTGAACGAGAAGATAGGATCTTCCTCATTAAGAATATGTTGTGGCACTTTCTTCAAGTCTGTGTCGAGACCTACACAGAGGAAAGACTTCTTCGTCTTGATCTGTTCGATGAGTTGCTGTCTGTTCATAATCTATTTTTTTGTTTCTGTTTTGGGAGGTTCTTTTTGCTGGTCTGTCGTACGTTTCATAGAGGTTATGAGGTTCACGAATTCCTCGGCGGCAACAGTCTTCTTGTTGTCATCCTTCTCGTCGTTTCGTCTGGTATAAAACTGTCCCATGCTATTATTGATTTAGAGTTCGTTCTCCTTCATGCGCTCGGCATTCTCTGCTACGGTGAGGGCATCGATCATCGCCTGGATGTCTCCGCCGAGGAATCCCTGCAGGTCGTGTGTCGTATAACCGATACGGTGGTCGGTGACACGACCCTGTGGGAAGTTATACGTACGGATCTTGGCAGAACGGTCTCCGGTAGAGACAAGCGATTTTCTACGTGATGAGATGTCATCCACATATTTCTGATGCTCCTTGTCGTAGATGAAGGTATAGAGGCGCGACAACGCACGCTCTTTGTTCTTAGGCTGGTCACGGGTCTCCGTACACTCGATGAGGATCTCTTCGGTCTCACCGGTATTCGGATTCTTCCACATATAACGCAGACGCACACCCGATTCTACCTTGTTCACATTCTGTCCTCCTGCACCGGAACTGCGGAAGGTGTCCCATTTGATCTCTCCTTCGTTGATATGTACTTCAAACTTATCGGCTTCGGGGAGTACGGCAACAGTGGCGGCACTGGTATGCATACGACCCTGGGTCTCGGTAGCTGGTACACGTTGCACGCGGTGTACGCCTGATTCGTATTTCAGCGTACCATAGACATCAGCACCGCTCACGGCAAAGTCTATTTCCTTAAAACCGCCTACTGCACCTTCCGATACCGAGGTGATGGAGAGGTTCCATCCCTTCGAGTCGCAATAGCTCTTGTACATCTTAAAGAGGTCACCGGCAAAGAGGGCAGCCTCATCACCTCCTGTTCCTGCGCGGATCTCCATCTGCACATTCTTGGCATCTTCCGGATCTTTCGGGATGAGGGCGATCTTGATCTCTTCTTCCAACTGGGGTTGGAGGCGCTCGTTCTCCGAGAGTTCCTCACGTGCCATTTCCTTCATCTCCGCATCGTCCTCATTGGCAAGGATATCCTTGGCTTCCTTGATACTGTTCAGACAGGCGATATAACGCTTGCGGGCATCCATGATATCTCCCAAGTCTTTGTATTCCTTGGTGAGCTTGACAAAACGGTTCTGGTCGGCAATGACAGAAGGGTCGGTGATGAGTGTTGACACTTCCTCAAAACGTGCCTCTAGTCCGTCGAGTTTCTGTAATATGCTGTTACTTTCCATTTAGTAGTTGAATGTTCCGAATTCTGATTGTATAGTAAGACTCTTCTGACCTTCTTCGATATGGCCCACAACCTGTGCGTCGATGTTAAACGACTTACTGATGGCGATGACGCGTTCTGCCACTTCTGGACGTACGTAGATCTCCATACGGTGTCCCATATTGAATACCTGGTACATCTCACGCCAGTCGGTGCCTGAACATTCGTGGATGGCATGGAACAATGGGGGAACGGGGAACATATTGTCTTTCACTACACGACAGTTGTCGCTCACGAAATGCAATACCTTGGTCTGGGCTCCACCGGTGCAGTGTACCATGCCGTGTATCTCTGGGCGCAACTCATCAAGGAGCTTCTTGATGACAGGAGCATAGGTGCGGGTGGGGGAGAGCACGAGCTGTCCGGCATCCACTGGGGATCCCTCTACAGCGTCGGTCAGTTGGTATTTACCGCTATAGACGAGTTCGTCGGGGACGGCATGGTCGAAACTCTCTGGGTATTTCTCTGCCAGGTATTTGGCAAACATATCATGGCGTGCTGACGTCAGTCCGTTACTGCCCATACCGCCGTTGTAACGCTTCTCGTAGGTGGCTTGGCCTGTTGACGACAGTCCTACGATGACATCACCGGGACGGATATTGGCATTGTCGATGACATCGCTGCGCTTCATGCGGCAGGTGACGGTAGAGTCCACGATGATGGTGCGCA
>CAMGAL010000327.1 GCA_946007445.1 uncultured Mediterranea sp. | reverse complement strand
ACTGAAATACTGATATCAGCGCTTACCGAGATTTCAGTTGTTTCAGATTTCAGTTAGAATATATTTGGTTCATCAGACATTAGGAGTGATACAATAGGCTATCTCAACTCCCCTCCTTTTGTCCCTAACGGATGTGTGGCTACACCTTATTTCTTTTTCTTAAAGAGGTTCTTGCCTTTGTTCAGCAGGTTCTTGGCGCCACTCTTGATGGTAGTCCTTGAAGCCGGTGTAGCTCATCTGCTAGATGCCGAAGAAGAGGCGCGAACGGTCGTGATGCTTGCGGCGGACGGCTATCAGAAACAGGCCGCAGACGAGCAGGAAGAACCAGAGGAGCCTATGGAGATGAGGATGAGCAGGTTGGCCATGGAGGGTCAGAAAGCCGTTGTGGAGCCGCCACCCAGCCAGCGGCGGGCGGTCTCGATGATGGTATCCAGGTTTCGTCCGGCATCGTCGTCGCTCATGTCCACCCGGATGTCGGGGTCGATGCCGAACTCTATCTGCTCCTTCTGCGCATTCAGGTGGGGGCTGGCCGAGAAGCGCACCCCCCAGCCGTTGGGCAGCTCGGAGGAGAAAGGCAGGCCGGAGCCGCCACCGCTCTTGTCGCCTATGAGGGTGACTTGCGGCAGGATGCTCATGGAGTTGATGAAGTCGTTGGTGGCGCTGTAGGAGTGGCGGTTGACGAGCACGGCCACGGGTTTCTGCCAGCGCACCCGGTCGGAGGGCTCGAGGTAGATGGGTTCGGGGGTGGAGAAGTCGCTGTGCCCCGGGCCGGTCTTGTGCTGGATGTAGCCCGTCAGCACCTTCTCGTTGGTGAAGCGGGCGGCCATGCGGCTGGAGTAGGTGAGGTTGCCGCCGCCGTTGTTGCGTACGTCGATGATGAGTCCGTTGCAGGCAGCCAGATAGACGAGGGCCTCATCGAGGTTGCCCTCGCCCACCCCGGTGGCAAACGATTCGTAGAGCAGGTAGCCGATGTTGTCGCTGAGGATGGTGTACTTCAGTCCGCCGGCTATGCGGTAGTCGCGCCCCAGGTAGTGGCGCTCGATGATCTCCTCGTTGTAGTTGCGCGGATAGTCGAGGTACCAGTCCCAGTAGCGGGCCGTGTTGTGCGTGGAGAAGAGGTTGACGTGGCCGTCCTTCAGTTCGGCCAGCATGTTGCCCAGCACTTCGAAGAGCCCTTCGTCGCTCATGTCGGCCGTGATGAGGGGGCGGTACTTGGCATGGATGGCGTCCCAGTCCACTTGCTTGTAGTCGAAGAAGCAGTACTTCTCGTCCATGATTTTCCACAGGGCTTCGAAGTTGCCTTGGGGGGTGTCCACCTGCTCGTCCTCGTCGATGCAGGCGCTGCAAAGGAGGGAGAGCATGAGGAGAGGTATGAGTCGAGTCAATCTGTTCATGGTGTCCAATGGGTTATTTGAGCAGGTAGAATTCCTTGACGAATCCCACCATGAAGACGTGTGAGTAGGTATGTGTCTTGATGCCGTTCACCTTGGCCTGCTGGGCATCCCAGATGTAGGCCAGCCGCATCTTCAGCTTGCCCACGGGGTAGTCGGCACTGATGATCTGCCTCAGCGCAGGCTGGTTGTGGAGGGAGGTGAAGTTGACCACACCGCCGGCATGTCCCAAGGAGAAGATTTCGTAGTAGCTCTGTCCATACTCGGGCATGAACATCACGCCCAGCAGGGGGACGTTGAGCTGGTAGCGCAGGTTCAGAGGGCGCCGGGCCAGCCGGAGGTCCCACAGGAAGCCGCCCGAGGCATCGAGGTGGGCGTAGGCACGGGCCTGGGCGGGGTTGTTGCCGTTGCGCATGTTGTAGACGAAGCCTCCGTTGAGGTCGGCCACTCCACCTACCGTCAGGCGGAAGTTGTGGGTGAGGGGAAAGCGGCGGTGCAGGCCGTAGTTCCAGTTGGCCAGCAGGGAGAGGGTGTTGTTGTTGTCCACCCGGTTGTGGGTATAGCCCAGGTCGGTCTGGAAGAAGAGCTGCTGCCACACCTTGCCACCGCCGCCGATGCGGGTCATGCGCACGCTCTCGCGGCTGAGGCGGAAGTCCATCCCCTTGTAGGCGTGCGGAGAGAGGTAGGGGGCACGCACATGGGCGGCGCCTACGCCATAGAGGGTGGCCCGCTGGACGTAGCGGGTGGGGTCGTCGGTGCGCAGGCTGTCGCCCCCTTGGGCAGACAGGGGGAAGACCGTCAGGCATCCCACCCCCAGCAGGGTGCACAGCCGGCGGCAGCCCCATGCAGATAGTCTTTGCAGTACATTCATCTTAATCAAACAGTTTCATTTGCCCCGTCAGTTCGTCGCGGATATCGCTCTCGCTCTTGTCCTTGTCGGGGTCCAGGTTCTCGGGTTCAGCGGCATCGGCAGGGGCCTCCTCGACAGGCGGTTCGGGGCGGCGCGTAGGCTCCAGCTCGTTGACGGTCTCCAGGGTGTAGGTGGTGAGTCGCTTGCCCCGGGCCTTGAAGCCCTTGACGGCGATGAACTCGTCGGCCTCCACCACCAGGGGGTCGCGGAAGGCGTCGTGTCCGCCGAAGACCACCTCCAGGCGTGGGTAGCGCTCGTCGGTGAGGAGGATGAGGCGGTTGTGCCGGTTCTCGCCCAGGTAGTTCTGCTTGCGGGGCGTGGCCTCCAGGCAGAAGCGCTTGATGTAGGGATAGTTCTGCTGGTCGGCGTCATAGAGCACGGCGGTCCAGATCTTGGCGGGGTCGTACTTCTCGATGAGGCGGATGGAGTCTTCGTAGTGGTTGCCGGTGTCGAAGTTGGTGAGGTAGAAGTCGCCGTTCTCCAGCACCACCAGGATGCGGTCGTCGCTCTGGAACTCGCCCAGCAGCTCGCCCCGCCCGTCGTAGTTGAGGCGCAGCACGTCGCGGTCGAACCACACCTTGCGGCCTCCCAGGGTGGAGCCTCCCCGCTGCTTGAGGGCGATGCGGTGGACGGGGTTGCGCGTCAGCAGGTTGCCCATGGCCTGACGTCCCTTGATATTGATGTCGCTGAAGTC
>CAMGAL010000326.1 GCA_946007445.1 uncultured Mediterranea sp. | reverse complement strand
ATCTTGCCCTGAATAGCTGAATCCAATCGACTATTTAGGGCAAGCTATATTTTGCAATCCCTTGAACTTGGATTTCACGCCGACAGAAGTAGTTTAGTGGGGATTCGCTTAGCGTCGTGCCTGTTCGCGCTTAGCAGCTGCTTCGGCTTTCTTCTGCTTGGCCTCGATATACTTCAGGCGCCATTTGTTCCAGAACATCAACTCTTTCCAGCGGCTGAAGTCTTTACGGAAGATGATACCTACGCCTTGGGTGGTCAGGTTGGTGCGGGTATAGTATCGGTCATTGGTCTCGTTGTAAGCTTTCAGACGAATGTCTCCTGAACGCGTCACGAGCCATTCGGCTTCAAAGTCGCCTACGAAATTGGTGTTGGCTAGCGGATTGTCGCGATAGCCAAAGTTGCCGTTAATTAGCAAGCGGTTGTTGAGGAGTTGGCCCTGGAGGATTCCTTCGAACTCTACGTCGGTCCATCCTTTTTCTCCCGTACTGAGGTTGGTGCCTACGTTCCAGTTGTTGTTGTCGATGATGTGCGACAGGGCATTGTTCAACTGTCCGGAGAGGGTAGAGGAGAGCATGCTCGACATCATGTTGGAGTTCTGCTGCACATCCACATATTCCGGTGTATAGAACTTGCCTATGCTAAGCAGGTAGAGTATCTGCATATTCATCTGTTCATCGGTAGGAATGTAGTTGCGTACCAGCGCTTGTATCTCGTCGCGTTCGTTGGGCAACTCGATATCCATTCTGATTTCGGGAGCGGTGAGCTGGCCGCTGATGTTCATCAAGCAGTTCACCTTGACGTTGGTCTGGCTGATGTAGTCGCTGGCTGTGGCTGACGAAGGGAGCAGGTCATTCAGCGAAGCGGAGTTGACCGTATAGACCGCCTTCATGGCCAAGGAGGCCTCTTCGGGGATTCCATTGAACGCTATGCTACTACCCTCTTTGATACTGAAGTCCTTGCGGATGACCTCTTGAAGGCTGAATTTGTAGGAGCCTTGCGAGATGTTGTAGTTGCCAAACATCTTGAAATCGCCTTTGTTGTAGAATTCTGCTCGGATGTTTCCACTTCCTTTGCCGCTGATGTAGTCGCCGGCAACGGGGTCCATGATGATGCGCATGGTGGCATCAGGGGTAGCATCTACAATGAGGTTGAGATGGATGTCGCCCTCGGTCTCCTCCTCCTCTTCGCGTTGCATAATCTGCCGGTCTTTATCGTAGTCACTTAGCAGGGTTGACTCTTGAGCCTTTCGGCGTGGAGTCTTATCGACAAATTTGATGAACTGGTTGTTCACGGCTGCCGTCACGTTGTCTTTCAAGTAGGTGAAGGTGCTGTTGCGGTTGGTGCTCAAGGCCAAATCCACGTTGAGGCCCTCTTGCGGATTGCCTCGTAGTGTGGCACTGCCCGTGCCATATACGGTACCGTAGAAGGGAAAGTCACGCGACTCGCGGGTATGGAGCAGCAATGTGTTATTGAGGCGGAAGTTGAAGTTGTAGTTCATGTCCTTGAAGTGGTTGTAGCGCACGTAACCTTGCAGGCCACCTACGTGACCTTGTTGGTCCACCACGCGGTTCTGCGGGAAGGTGAGTCCATCGGGGGTTATCCGTATGCTATCCTTGACGTGGTACGTGGTGTTGAGCACGTCAATCTTGAAGGCGGCATCTGCATCTACAGCTCCATCAAGGGTGAGTGCCTTGAATTTCCCATAGAGGTGAACATCGCCCGTGGCGCGTCCGCTGAATTCTGGAGTGATGCTATTAATATAATAATGTATAAACTGCAGGTTGGTGTTGTGGGCCTTGATTTGAAGGTCCAGCGAACTGGTTGGTTTAATAGGATAGACGTAACCTTTGACGTGGGTTTGTGCAATCTCTCCTTCAGTGATGTGTGCGTCAAGCAGGAGTCCTTTCACGGGATGATGCCATTCGCCATGCAGCTGTGCATCGCCTATCACGCCATCGTTTATGCCCAGGCCTTTGATGAAGAGGTCGGTTTGCATGGACGGTTCATCAAGCAGATTGGTTGCTAAGGCCGGACCAGTGGCTTCACCACAGAAGTTGATTCCCAGGTCGGCAATGTCAAACACGTAGCCAATATTGATTTTGCTCAAGTCAATCCGAAGGGTGTCTTCAGGAGATTTGGAGAGTGTACCGTCGATATGCAGGTGGCGCTCTTTGTGGTTGAAGGCAAAGTCGTGGATATGTATCTTGCCAGAATCAACCTCCACGGTAGCTGGATGAACGTTCCATACGGTATCATTCAGCATAATCTCTGTAGGACGAATCTGTATGGTGGTCTTGATTGGTGCTGGTGTGAAGTGGGCCATTGCATTCAGGTGTCCGCTATAGGTGGAAACTCCACTGTTGCCCCAGTGCAGTTGGGTATCTATGGAGTCACCCCGGGCACTCGCTTCGAGTGTTACGTTCACGGCACCTTCTGACTTTATCTCGTTGAATCGGGCATGCGCACGGAAGCGGTCGGCAGGATTCTCACACAGCAACATGGCCGATTCATAGAACTTCTGCTTATACCTTAGGCGAGGAAGGTAAGCCTCCATGCGTAAACGCCCCATGCGGTCATTGACGTAACCCTTCACTGTGGCGGGGGCATAGAGCGTAAGGGGAACATGGAAGAGGGAGGAGAAGAGTTCTGCATCGGCCAGATAGAGGTCGAAACCAAAATCATTCTCGGGTGTGAAGGTGTGCTGGACTTTGCTCTCTTTTTGCTCCATAAGTGACGGCAAGTATCGGCCCAGAATCTGTTTTAAGCTGAGTGGAAGCGTGCGGTAAGAGTAGTTGCCTTCAATAGAGGCGTGAAATGAGGGAGAGATAATGGTGAGCCGTTTGTGCATCGCATCTCTCGTCTCAGAGGTCATCTTGAGATTACTCAGGCGGAAATCTTTCTCCGGCGAGAGGAGTTGCAAGCTGTCAATACGGATGTCGCCATTCATCTCGTCAATGGAGCCTCCTGTAAAGTTGGCTTGGAGCTTCAGGGAGAGTTCGCTTTGGGGATA
>CAMGAL010000325.1 GCA_946007445.1 uncultured Mediterranea sp. | reverse complement strand
CTCTTGGAGTTGACGGCCACCGTGCGGCGGTTCTTGAAGAGTTCGGTGCGGCGATAGGTATAGACGCTGTCTTGCCGGTCGATGAAGGTGCTGACCTGGGGCATGGGCAGGCGGAGGGTCTGCGGTTCGCTCTCGCCGGGGATGATGTTGCGCTTGTACTGGGGATTGAGGCTGCGCAGCTCCTCGATGGGGATGTCGCACACGGCACTAATTTGCTCCAAGTGGTAGTCGCGGCTCACCCGGATGGTGTCGGTGGCGGCAGGGATGTTGGTCTCCATGGGGCAGATGTTGTGCTTGCAGTAGTAGGTCATCACGTAGTTGGCGGCAATGAAGGCCGGCACGTAGCCACGCGTCTCGCGCGGCAGGTAGTTGTAGATTTCCCAGTAGTCAGTCTTGCCTCCGGCACGGCGGATGGCCTTGTTGATGGTGCCGGGTCCGCAGTTGTAGGCAGCAATGACGAGGTTCCAGTCGTGGTAGATGTTGTACATGTCCTTGAGGTAGCGGGCGGCGGCCCAGGTGGACTTGATGGGGTCGCGGCGCTCGTCCACCAAGCTGGTGCTCTTCAGTCCGTAGAGCTTGCCGGTGGGCAACATGAACTGCCACAGACCGGCGGCTCCCTGACGCGAGGTGGCGGCGGGGTTGAGGGCGGACTCGATGATGGGCAGGTAGCGCAACTCCAGAGGCAGGTCGTAGGCATCGAGGGCCTCTTCGAAGATGGGCATGTAGAAGTTGGCGGCACTCAGCATGAACGACACCTGGCCGCGCAGGCGCACGGCATACTGGTCGATGTACTGGCGCACCACGTCGTTGTAGGGCATCTCCATGACGGTCTGCATCCGCTGCAGGCGGTCGATGTAGACCGAGTCGCTGAAGTGGGGGTTCTCCTCCGAGGTGTTGCAACTCTCGGGCAGGGTGATGTAGTTCTTGGCTTTCCACTCCTGCAGCAGGCTGTCCAGGGGGTAGGTCATGCTGGGCAGCAGGTCGATGCTCTCTTGGGCGGCCAGGGGAGCGGTGCTCATCAAGGCTCCCAGCAGGAGGGTATGTATCTTTCTTCTGATCTTCATAGGGCAGTAGTTTTCATGGGTGAATAATGGAGGGGGGCAGGAGGGGTCAGAAACTGAAGCTGGCCGACAGCCCCACTTGGCGCCGGGAGGCTCCGATGGGGGCGGTGTCCATCACTTGCGGTTCGAGCCTCATGCTGAGGTCGGGTCCGATGTCGAAGTTGGAGAGCTCAGCATCGACGTAAGCATCGACCACGGAGAGCAGGTAGACACCGATGAAGGCAAAGATACTCATGTCGCGGTAGCGGCGGTAGGTGTCCTTGCGCTTGCGCAGGGTCTCGGTCAGCTGGGTCTTCGACACGCGGTTGATGTAGCCAGGTGGCAGCAGGTCGGTGATGCTGTGTGAGGTCCAGTTCTCGTTGACGGCATCCTTGTAGGCATTGGAGTAGTCCTTATACATCTTTCCGTTCCAGGTCAGGGCGTAGGCGCATCCGGCAAATCCGCCGTAGACCAAGGGGAGTTTCCAATACTTGCGGTTGTAGATTTGTCCGCCGCCGGGGATGACCAGGGCCAGCCAGGTGGCTTTGGTCGGGTTGGGCAACCAGGTGCGCCGGGGTGGGGCCGGTGGCAGGGTATCGGCCGGCAGCTCCTCCATGCGGGGCATGACCACGGCCTCCATCTGCTCCATGTTGCGGCGGTTGGCTTCGGCAATGGAGTCAGCAGCGATGTCGCTTCGGGATTGTTGCAGCGAGTCACGCTGGGAGGGTGGAGGGGCAATGCTGTCCAGCCGCTGGAGGGTCTTCTGCAGGGTCTGTTCCCGCTTGGAGCCTGCCCGCGGACGCTCTTGCCCATAAGCGTTCAGCCCCGCTATCTGCAACAGGCAGAGCAGCAGGGCACAGACGAGCCGATATAGTGGTAACTTGTTGTTCATGAATGTCGGATGGAATCCAGTATTCCGATGATTTGTTCCAGCTCCTCTTCGTTGTTGAAGGGGATGCTGATTTTTCCTTTGCCCTTGTCCGAGCAGGTGAGCTGCACCTTGGTGTGGAAGAATCCGGAGAGCTGTTCCTTCAGCTGGTGGTACTCTTCGGGCAGGGCGGCACGCCGGGGGGCTATCTTCCGTCCGCCG
Organism: uncultured Mediterranea sp.; assembly: GCA_946007445.1. Taxonomy (GTDB): domain Bacteria; phylum Bacteroidota; class Bacteroidia; order Bacteroidales; family Bacteroidaceae; genus Bacteroides. The sequence goes on along the minus strand of CAMGAL010000325.1, from coordinate 880 downwards.
CTCTCGATGGCTTCGCCGCTGTTGAGTTGCTTCACCAGCTCCTCCACCTTGCGCACCGAGTAGCCTTGCTGTACAATCTCTTCGAAGAGCTTCACTTGCAGTTTTGGGTTGTCCAGAGCCAGCAGCGCGCGGGCGTGGCCCATGTCGATCTGCTTGTCCTTCAGTGCCATCTGGATGGGGGCTGGCAGCTTGAGCAGTCGCAGGTAGTTGGCTATGGTGGTGCGCTTCTTGCCCACGCGCTCGCTGAGGCGCTCCTGCGTCAGCTGGTACTGCTCGAGCAGGTGCTGGTAGGCCAGGGCTATCTCCACGGAGTTGAGGTCTTCGCGCTGGATGTTCTCGATGAGGGCCATCTCCATGACGTTCTCGTCGTCGGCGGTGCGTATGTAGGCAGGGATGGCCGTGTGTCCGGCCAGTTGCGAGGCACGGAAACGGCGTTCGCCGGCAATGATCTGGTAGGCATCGTCGGAGAGCTGGCGCAGCGTGATGGGCTGTATGATGCCTATCTCGCGGATGGAGTCGGCCAGCTCCTGCAGGGCCTCGGGGTCGAACTCGCGGCGGGGCTGGTTGGGGTTGACGGAGATTTTCTCCAGCGGCACCTCGTTGATGGAGCTGGAGCCTTCGGTCTTCACCTCGTCCATGGCGAACAGGGCATCGAGTCCTCTTCCTAATGCATTTCTTCGTTGTACCATAGGCTTGCAGATTTACTTTTCTCTCTCTATCAGTTCCCGGGCCAGGGCCAGGTGGTTCTTGGCACCATTGGAGTCGGCGTCATACAGGATGGTGGGCAGGCCGTAGCTGGGTGCTTCGCTCAGCTTCACGTTGCGCTGGATGACGGTCTTGAACACCAGCTCCTGGAAGTGGCGCTTCACCTCGTCGTAGA
>CAMGAL010000324.1 GCA_946007445.1 uncultured Mediterranea sp. | reverse complement strand
CCGGCGAGGAGCCGGCGGCCGGGCTTGTCGCTGCCGACGGGGCAGGGCATGCCGGACTTGCCGTCGTTGCAGGGGATGGTGGGGTACTGGTCGATGAGCTTGGCCGTGTCGAAGAGGAACTGGCGCTCGTCGTCGGTGAGGGGTACCAGGGGGGCGTAGGTGCGGATGTTGTCCTGCAGATGCTCCATATAGGTCATGCCGCTCAGTACGGTGAGGATGTGGTCGGGCGAGCCGGCAAAGCGGAAGGCCCACGAGGCTACGCTGCGCTCGGGTTCGCGCTGCTTGAGGTGGGCGATGATGTGCTGGGGCAGCTTGGAGAGGCGTCCGCCCAGCAGCGGCTCCATGATGACCACGGGGATGTGGCGCTTGGCCAGCTCGCCGTAGAGGTATTCGGCGCCGATGCCGCTGCCCTTGGCGATGAACCAGTCGACGTAGTTGAGCTGAATCTGCACGAAGTCCCAGTGTACCTCGTCGTGCATAGCCAGCAGCTCGTCGAACACCTCCTTGGAGCCGTGGAACGACCAGCCCAAGTGGCGGATGCGGCCGGCTTCGCGCTCACGAAGCAGGAACTCCAGCATACCGTTGTCGATGTAGCGCTGGCGGAAACGCTCCATGCCGCCACCGCCCAGCGAGTGGAGCAGGTAGTAGTCGATGTAGTCCACCTGCAGCTCTTCGAACGACTTGCGATACATCATCAGCGAGTTTTCGCGGGTGAAGTTGGAGAAGTTGGAGAGCTTGGTGGCCACGAAGTAGGAGTCGCGCGGATGGCGGCTCAGGGCGATGCCTGTGGCCTTCTCGGAGAGGCCGCGCACGTAGACGGGGGAGGTGTCGAAGTAGTTCACTCCATGCGCCAAGGCGTAGTCCACCAGTTCGTTGACCGCCTCCTGGTCGATGATGTCGTCTTCGCCATTGGGGTTCTTCATGGTGGGCCAGCGCATACAGCCGTAGCCTAGGATGGACACCTTGTCGGGTGCCAGGCCGGGGAAGCTGCGGTAGGTCATTTGGTCGGTGGGCACGGGGCCTGTGGCTGTGCCGGCAGGATCGACCATCTCCGAGCGTTTCGGAGCGCAACCGGTCAGGGTGAGAGCTCCAAGGCCGGTCAGTTTCAGGAAATCACGACGTGAAACCATGTATGTTGAGTTTTTGAGTTTTTAAGTTTTTGAGTTTGTTTGGAACACAGAGTCACGGAGGCACAGAGTCTTGAAATTTTTCTCTGTGTCTCTGTGTTTGGCAGAATCATTAATTCTCCTTGTGCCGTTCGTGTCCCTCCACATAGATGGCACTGAGTGGCCGTGCCGGGCAGAGATTCTCGCAGGCGCCACAGCCGATGCAGCGCTCCTCGTCCACGACGGGAATCTTGAGCGAATGCTCGTTGTCGGGGTCGGAGGGCACCATCTGGATGGCTCCCGAGGGGCAGTGGCGGGCACAGTTGCCGCACATCACGTGGTCGGTCAGCACCAGGCAGTTGGCCTTTATCCAGACGGCATGGCCTATCTGGGTGGAGGACTTCACGACCTTGTCCACCAGGCGGATGGCCCCGGTGGGGCAGACCTCGGAACAGCGCGTGCACTCCGGCCGGCAGTAGCCGCGCTCGTAGCTCATCTCCGGCTGCATCAGTCGGGTGAGGTCGGTGGAGGGGCGCAGCACCTGGTTGGGGCAGACCGACACGCAGAGCTGGCAGGCCGTGCAGTGCTGGTAGAAGTGCTTCATGCCCTGGGCACCGGCGGGAACGAGTGGCGTCTGCCGCTGGGGCACCACCTTCTGCTCGATGGCTGCCAGTCCGCCGTCCACCTTCTTCTCTTGCGCCTGGAGCAGGGCGGTAGAGGCCGCTATGGCCGAGAGGCTGAGGAAGCTGCGCCGACCTGCGTCGCCGGCCGGTTGAGGCTCCTGCTGCTTGCGGGGATGGATGTAGCGGATGGCTCCTTGGTGGCACTTGCTGATGCAGTCCATGCAGGCCACGCAGCGCGAGTAGTCTATCCGATGGGCCTTGGAGTCGATGCAGGCCGACTTGCAGTTGCGGGCGCAGAGTCCGCAACCGTTGCAGCGCGAGGTGTCGATGACCGGTCGCAGCCAGGCAAAGCGGGAGAGGAAGCCTAACAGCGTGCCTACGGGGCAGACGGTGTTGCAATAGGTGCGGCCGCCTCGCCAGGCCAGGATGCCCACCACCAGCAGGGTGGCCGTGGCGATGAGCAGCACGGGCAGGCTCTTGAGCCACACCTCCTGCTCGTAGAAGGCGTAGCTCTCGGATCGCTCGGCCATGGAGGCCAGCAGGTTGTTGCCCCAAGCGTAGAGGGGAGCCAGCAGCTGCGAGGCGATGCGTCCATAGGCGCTGTAGGGGGCTATCAGGGCGGCTATCTGCGTGAGACCGGCCACCATCAGCACAACAAACAGGGCCAGAAAGCCGTAGCGCAGCACGTGGCGGGCCGGCGAGTAGTGGTAGCGGTTGCGCTTGGCGCGTAGCCCCAGACGGGCCACCACATCTTGCAGGACACCCAGCGGACAGATGACCGAGCAGTAGACACGCCCCAGAAGCAGGGTCAAGAGCACGCGTCCCTCGTCCTCGCCGGGGTTGAGCGCCAATTCGGCCGGCAGGATCTGGTTGCGGGCCATCCAGCCCAGCCAATGGTGGGCCGTCCCTGTGAAGTCGAGGAACAGCATCGTCACCCCGATGAAGGATAATAGGGCAAGGGCCCTTCGGATTTTCTTCAGCATATCGATATATGAGTTTTTGAGTAAATGATAAATTTTAAATTTCCATGAATGCTTCCGGCAGGCACTCCACCACATCTCCGGCTGTCAGTGAGATCTGCCCCAAGCGCCGGGCGGCGATGTCGCCGGCCAAGCCATGCAGGTAAACACCCAGACGGGCGGCTTGCAGCGACTCAACTCCTTGAGCCAGCAGCGCCAGGAGGATGCCGGTCAGCACGTCGCCCGTGCCTCCTGTGGCCATGCCCGGATTGCCTGTCGGGTTGAAGTAGGCCTCGCCTGTGGGGGCTATCACGGCCGTGAAGGCTCCCTTCAGCACGATGCACACCCGCAGC
>CAMGAL010000323.1 GCA_946007445.1 uncultured Mediterranea sp. | reverse complement strand
TATTAAAAAAAAAAAAATGAACGCGTTCTTGTTTAAAAAAACAAAGCCGATGGTGTTCATTCAATCGAAAAGCGCTATATTTGTCCCAACTGAGAAACACTAAAAATTATTAGATAAATTATGGAACTAAAAAAATCACCAAGTGCTAATCTGGAGAACAAGAAGTCTACATGGCTGCTTGTCGGTTATGTGATAGTGCTCGCTGTGATGTTCGTAGCGTTCGAATGGACGAAGCGTGACATCAAGATTGATACGAGCCAGGCTGTCACAGACCTCGTGTTTGAAGAGGAAATTATCCCTATCACAGAACAACCCGAGCAAGTGGCTCCTCCCCCTCCCTAGGCTCCTGCTATCGCCGAGACACTGACCATCGTGGAAGTCGATGCCGATGTGGAAGAGACTACCATCGCTTCCTCGGAAGAAACCGGTGAGAAGGTGGAAATCAAGTACACTCCGGTAGCTGTAGAAGAAGAAGTGGAAGAAGAGCAGCAGATCTTCGAAGTCGTAGAAGAGGCTCCCGAATTTCCCGGTGGCATGGGTGCGCTGATGAAGTTCTTGGGTTCTAACATCAAGTATCCCACTATCGCTCAAGAGAATGGTGTGCAGGGTCGTGTTATCGTACAGTTCGTGGTCATTAAGGACGGTTCTATCGTTGACGCCAAGGTCATGAGAAGTGTTGACCCCTATCTGGACAAGGAAGCACTCCGCGTGGTTTCGTCCATGCCTAAGTGGAAGCCTGGCAAGCAGCGTGGTAAGGCCGTTCGTTGCCGCTACACAGTGCCTGTGATGTTCCGCCTGCAGTAATATCATTTATAAGAATACGCGGAAGACGCGGAGGACGCAGATCAATGAGAATCCGCGTTCCCGCGTCTTTCTCTTTTATTTCTTGCCTATGTTTACATTTCAAGAACTATTGGATAAATCCAACGACCACATCGGCCGTTTGCAGTTCACCCGCCAGCCGGAGGGGCTCTATGACCCCATAGCCTACGTCCTGTCGTTGGGCGGCAAGCGCATCCGCCCCGTGCTGATGCTGATGGCCTATAATCTATATAAGGAGGATGTCGACTCCATCCTGGGGCCGGCCATCGGCATCGAGGTCTATCACAACTATACCTTGCTCCACGACGACTTGATGGACAGGGCCGACCGCCGACGCGGTCAGCTCACGGTTCATCGGAAGTGGAACGACAATGTGGCCATCCTATCGGGCGATGCCATGCTGGTGCTGGCCTATCAATATATGGCGCAGGCTCCTGCCGCTTGCCTCAAAGAGGTGCTCGACCTCTTCAGCACCACCGCCTTGGAGATATGTGAGGGACAGCAGTGGGACATGGAGTTCGAGCAACGCATGGACGTGAGCGAGTCCGAGTACATGGAGATGATTCGCCTCAAGACCAGTGTACTGTTGGCCTCCAGCCTGAAGATCGGAGCCATCTTGGGAGGTGCTTCCGCCGAGGATGCCCGCCATCTCTATGACTTTGGCATCCATGCCGGCCTGGCTTTCCAACTCAAGGACGATTTCCTCGATGTCTATGGCGACCCGGCCATCTTTGGCAAGAACATAGGGGGCGACATCCTTTGCAACAAGAAGACGTACATGCTCATTCAGGCACTGGCTCATCCCGACCCCCGGCTCCATGCAGAGCTGATGGAGTGGATAGAGCGGGCCGATGCCGCCCGGACTTGTCCGGCTGAGAAGATTGCGGCTGTCACCCGCCTCTATGACCAGATGGGTATCGGTGCCCTCTGCGAACAGAAGATGCAGATGTATAACGAACAGGCTGCAAGAGACCTCGAGCAGCTTTCGGTACCCGCCGACCGCAAGGTGGAGCTGCAGCAGCTGCTGGCTCGGATGGCTCATCGTGAAATGTAGGAATTGCCATGCCTTATCGCCGACTTCCCAATACTGACCTGGCCCGCGTGCGGGCACTCAAGACTTTCCTGGAGAAGGTCGACTCGCTGGATGTGTACGATTATGCCGTGACGTTGCAGACGATCGGCGCCGTGCGCAGCTTCCTGCCGAAGCTCGACAGGGCTCAGCGTAGCTATGCCGAGGCTGCGTCCCGTCAGTCGCAAGCCGGCCGCATCCACCTGTCCCATGTCAAGATGGTCCGCCTCTACATCTCGCATTTCATCCAGGTGCTTAACATGTCCGTGATACGCGGCGAGATCAAGCCGGCCGCCCGTCAACTCTATGGCTTGGATGTGCATAGCAACAACTTGCCCGACCTCACGGCGGAGGCTTCGTTGGAGGAGTGGGGGAGGAAGGTGATTGCCGGCGAGCAGCGCCGCTTGTCGCAAGGAGGAGTACCTATATATAATCCCACCATTGCCAAAGTGAAGGTGCATTACGACATCTTCAAGGAGAGTTATGATCTTCAGCACGGTTACCAGGCAACCACAGCCCGTTTCCTCGACCAGGTGGTGGCGCTTCGTGTGGAGGCCGACCGGCTGATACTCGATGTGTGGAACCAGGTCGAAGCCCACTTTGCCTCGGAGCCGTCGGCCGCCCGCCGGCTGGACTTGTGCCGCTCATACGGCGTGGTCTATTATTATCGTACAGGTGAAAAAACGCTGGAAGAGGTATGAAGCTCGTTGATTCCCATTCTCATCTCTTTCTGGAGGAGTTTGCCGACGACTTGCCTCAGGTCATTGAACGTGCCCGTCAGGCAGGTGTCACCCATATCTTTATGCCCAACATCGACAGCACCACCATCCGCCCCTTGCTGCAGACCTGTTCGGCCTATCCCGGCTATCTCTTCCCGATGGCCGGTCTGCACCCCACTTCGGTGGCCGACAATGTGGAGCAGGAACTGGACATCGTCCACGAGCAGTTGCAGCATATCACCGATTGTGGCTATGTGGCCATTGGCGAGGTGGGCTTGGATCTCTATTGGGACAAGACCTATCTCAACCAACAGTTGCGCGCGTTTGAGCAGCAGTTGCAGTGGTCGTTGGAGTATCGCCTTCCCCTGGTCATCCATTGTCGCGAAGCCTTTACCTATATTTATAATGTATTTACGCGCTACCGCTCCGCACCG
>CAMGAL010000322.1 GCA_946007445.1 uncultured Mediterranea sp. | reverse complement strand
GCCCGCGCGCCGCCGCGCCGCTCGCCTGGGTCGTGCCGGTGGCCGGAGCCGGTGCTATTGCGGTGTGCTGCCTGCTGGGCAAGCCTGTCATCTTGGTGCCTTCGCCCAATGTGGCCGAAGACCATCAGACCCAGAACGCCCTGGCTTTGGTCAAGCATGATGCTGCCCTCTACGTGAAGGATGCCGAGGCACATGATAGCTTGATTCCCTTGGCGCTGAAGACTGTGAACAACCCCGACAGACTAACCTCGCTGGCACAGCACATCTCTGCTTTGGCGCAACACCATTCGGCGGAGCGCATTGCACAGGAAGTATTAAAGTTAATGGAAGAATGAAGATGAATGCTATCTATTTTGTAGGCGCAGGGGGCATCGGCATGAGTGCCTTGATACGCTACTTCCTCTCACAGGGAAAGGCAGTGGGAGGTTACGACCGTACACCTACCCCGCTGACGCAAGCCCTCATAGCCGAAGGGGCGCAGATACACTACGAGGATTGTCCGGACCTGATACCGGCTGCTTTCCGCTCGCCTGACGATACGCTGGTGGTCTATACACCCGCCATTCCGGCTGACCATCAGGAGTTGCAGTGGCTGCGCCGGCAGGGACATACCGTGATGAAGCGGTCAGAGGTCTTGGGCCTGATTACCCGTCACACCCAGGCTCTCTGTGTGGCCGGCACACACGGCAAGACCACGACCAGTACGATGGCTGCCCATCTGCTGCACGAGTCGGCAGTGGGCTGCACGGCCTTCTTGGGTGGCATCAGCAAGAACTATGGTACGAACCTGCTGCTCTCAGACCGGAGTCCCTATTCGGTCATCGAAGCCGATGAGTTCGACCGCTCGTTCCATCACCTCTCGCCCTGGATGAGTGTGGTGACGGCTACCGATCCTGACCATCTCGACATCTACGGCACGGTGGAAGCCTATCTCGAAAGCTTCAGTCACTACACCTCGCTCATCCGGCCCGGCGGTGCCTTGATTGTTCATACCGGACTGGCTCTGCAGCCGCGTCTGCAAGAGGGAGTCCGCCTCTATACCTACAGCCGTGAGGAGGGAGACTTCCATGCCGAAAGAATCCGTATCGGCGGTGGAGAGATTGTGCTCGACTTTGTGGCTCCCGATACCCGTATCGAGAATGTCCATTTGGGTGTTCCCGTAGGCATCAACATCGAGAATGGTGTGGCGGCCATGGCCTTGGCCCATCTGGCCGGAGCGTCGGACGACGACATCCGTCGCGCCATGCAGAGCTTCCGGGGCGTGGATCGTCGCTTCGATTTCCGCATCCGTACAGCCACCTCCGCATTGATCAGTGACTATGGCCATCACCCTGCCGAGGTGCGTCAGAGCCTGCTCTCTATCCGCGAACTCTATCCGGGGCAGAAGCTGACTGTCATCTTCCAGCCGCATCTCTATACCCGTACACGTGACTTCTATCCCGACTTTGCCGACAGCCTCTCGCTGGGCGACGAGGTGATTCTGTCCGTCATCTATCCGGCTCGGGAAGCTCCGATTGAAGGAGTCAGCAGCCGGCTCATCTTCGACAGACTGCGTCCGGGCATTGAGAAAACTCTTTGCCTGAAGAACGAGGTGGCCGGTCTCTTGCGCAGCCGTCAGGATTGGCAGGTGGTTGTCATCTTGGGAGCCGGAGACCTAGATAACCAGATGGATGAGTTCGAACGCATATTAACGATGAAATCATGATGAGACGTATCTTCCTCAGTTTGGCCCTGCTGGCGGTGTGTGCCTATCTGACCATAGCCCTCACCGCTTTCAACCGTCCGCCGAGCACCGTGTGTACAGGCATCGAGTTGCGTCTGCGCGACTCTGCCAGCCGCGACTTCATCTCGCTTGCCGAGGTGAAGAGTCTGCTGCGCAAGGCTCGGCTCTACCCCGAAGGAGAGCCTTTGGCCTCCGTTCGGACAGATGCCATGGAGGAGGCTTTGGGGCGCCACCCGCTGATAGACGATGTGCAGTGCTACAAGACCCTCAGCGGTCAGCTCGGTATCGAAGTGAGCCAGCGGATACCCATCCTGCAAGTCCTGCCTGTGGGAGGTACATCCTATTACATCGACAGCAAAGGGCGCTCCATGCCTGCAGGCCCGCAGGTGGCTGCCCATGTACCTGTGGCCACCGGCTACATCAAGCCCTCGCTGGTAGCCGGCCCCCTGTACGAATTTGCCCTGTTCTTGCGCGACAACCCCTTCTGGCAGGCGCAGGTAGAGCAGATTCACCTCTCTGCCCAAGGAGGGGTAGAGCTGGTGCCCCGTGTCGGGCAGCACCTCATCTACCTCGGCCCCTTGACCGACTGGGAGCAGAAGCTCGACCGCGTCAAGCGCTTCTATAGTCAGGCCATCGGTCGGGTAGGGTGGAACAAGTATGAGCGCATCAGCGTAGAGTTCAGCAATCAGATTATCTGTACGAAAAAGAATAGAAACTAAAAACTCAATAGATATATGGCAACAACCGAATTTATAGCCGCCATCGAGGTAGCCTCCTCACACATAGCAGGTATGGCAGGTCGCAAAAACAGCGACGGAAGCCTCGAGCTGTTGGCATACGCCAGCCAACCTTCTTCGTCATTCGTCCGAAAAGGCGTGGTGAACAACATCGACAAGACCGCCCGCGCCCTGCGCTACATTGTCGACCAGCTGGAGAGCCAGACAGGCTGCTCCATCGACAAGGTCTATGTGGGCATCAGCGGCCAGCCCCTGCGCACCGTGCGCAACTCCGTGAGCCGCCAGTTCGACAGCGAACAGATTATCTCCACCGAGCTGGTTGACAGCCTTTGCGACGAGAATCTGGAGTGCTACTCTTCCGATGCAGAGGTGGAGGTGCTCGATGTAGTGCCCCAAGAGTACCGCATTGACAACCAACTTCATGCCGAACCGGTCAGTGTGCCGGGACGCAGCATCACGGGCCAGTTCCTCAACCTGGTGTCGCGCACCATGCTCAAGGAACGTCTGGAACTCAGCTTCCGCCAAGCCGGACTCACGCTGCCCACCCACCCAATCAAAGCCCCTAACCAACTCCCACAACCCATACAAACAAAAACCCCC
>CAMGAL010000321.1 GCA_946007445.1 uncultured Mediterranea sp. | reverse complement strand
GTCTCAGCCTGACGGCAGCAGTGGCCCAAAACTCCAAGGCACTGGAGAAAGCCTTGAAGAAAGAGTATAAAATGAAGATGAAGGAGTTCAAGCAGGAGGGATGGAAGCTGTTCGGCTCCAGCCGTTCGTTGGACGTAGCCCTGCTGATGCATTACGAGAAGCTGAGCAAGGAGGGAGATAACGTGCGTGAAATCATCGGCAACTACTCCCAGTTCAAGTCCAAGAACGTGGGCCATCAGGCCTGCCTGAACAATGCAGCAGCCCTCTATGCCGCCATGGCCGCCCGCACGCTGAAAGGGCGCATCGTGAGCGACATGGCCGGCGATGCCGTTGACAGCAATGCCGAGTTCGACCGCTTCTATGGTGCCTACGAGAGCTTGGTGGAGAAAGAGATCAAGGGCGAACTGCAAGAGTCGTTCAGCGTGATCAAGGAGAACAAAGACGGGACATTCGAGATGCAGACCTTCATGCTGGTGGACGAGAGTGCTGCTACCCGCGCCCGCATCCGTGCCTACGAGAATGCCTACAAGGAGAGTGAAGCAGCACAGAAGTACGCACAGAAGGTGAGCGACTTTGTGCGTAGCGGTTTCCAAACTACGCAGGAATAACCTTACGCCTTGCCACTCATGCTGAGAAGAATCCTCCTCATCGGATGGTGTGTCCTGACTCTCCTCCCCGCCTATGCACAGAGCTGGGAGGAGATAAAGGGGCAAAGTGCGACCTACCTCTATGGTGAAGGCTGGGGGCCTACCGTGGAAGAAGCCGACCAACAGGCGCTGGCTGACTTGATTAGCAAGATTTCGGTCGCTGTCAGCAGTGACTTCAGCATCACGGAAGACGAAAGGTCGGTCAATGGCAAGCTCGATGCCAGCAGTTATACGACCTCGAAGGTCAATACCTACTCTACCGCTACACTGACCAACACCGAGCGCATCGTCATCGACAACCATCCGGATGAGGCGCACATAGGCCGCTACCTGAAGCGGTCGGAGCTCAACCGCATCTTTGAAGGACGCATCCGCACCGTCAAAGAGCACATCCGATTGGGCGTAATGGCAGAGGAGAAGAACAAAATAGACGATGCCCTGCGCAACTACTTCTGGGCATTCTCCCTGCTGAAGTCTGTGCAACGCCCTGCCGAGGTGACCTACCAAGACGAAGAGAGCGGCCAAGAGCTGCATCCGCTGACCTGGCTGCCTGAACGGATGCAACAAATCTTCAACGACCTGGAAGTGAGCCTCACAGGAAACGATGGGACCAACGTGGATATGGGGGTCACCTACCAAGGGAAACCGGTAGGGAGCCTCGACTATACCTACTTCGATGGCCGCAACTGGAGCAACATAGCCAGCGTGAAGAACGGCAGAGCCACGATGGAGTTCCAAGAAGGGATGGTGCCGGAGAATATCCCCATCAACTATGAATATGCCTATCGGGGACAGGCGCATATCAATGAGGAGATCAAGAGCGTGCTGAGTGTCGTCAAGAGCCAAGCCATCCGCGGAGCACGTACCTCCCTGCAGACACAGCGGCAGAAAATCCAGAGTACGGACAACACCGATGTATGGCACCCCAAGGCACGGCAGGAGGTAGCCCTCTCGCCGGTAGCGGACGAGGCACCCTACCGGCAGGTACTGAGCCGCGTTGTAGCAGCCATCAAGAGCCGCCGTTTTGAAGAGGCAAGCGACTGCTTCACCGAGGATGGAAAAGAGATGTACCGACAGCTGATCAAGTATGGGAATGCCAGGGTGCTGAATACCAACGAATGCCTGCTCTACCAGTTTGGTGACAACGTCGTGGCGCGCAGCATCCAGATGTCCTTTGCCTTCCAACGGGGCATCCGCAAGAACTTTGTAGAGGATGTGGTGTTCACATTCAATGCCGAACAGCGAATAGATTGCCTGGCATTCGGACTGGATGCGAAAGCCAAAGAAGACATCATGAACCGGGGTGTGTGGTCGGTGCAAGCGCGGCAGACGCTCATGGAGTTTCTGGAGAACTACAAGACGGCCTATGCGCTGAAACGAATCGACTACCTGCGCAGCATTTTTGATGACGATGCTGTGATTATCGTGGGTCATGTGGCCCAGCGCGTGGAGGCGACACAGAGCAGGGAAGATGGGCCGGTCACCTTCCGCAACAACAAGTACATCCGACGCACCCAGTACAGCAAGGAGCAGTACCTGAAGAATCTGGAAGCCTGCTTCCGTAGCAATGAATTTGTCAACATACGGTTTGCCAACAACGATGTACGCAAGGCCAAAGTAGGTGAAGAGTATGGCATCCAGATCAAACAAGATTACTATTCAACCCATTACGGCGACGAGGGGTACCTGTACATCCAAGTAGACCTCAACGACCGAAAAGAACCGATAATCAAAGTCCGTACCTGGCAGGCGGAGCCGGACCCGGAAATCGGACTCTTCGGCTTAGGCACTTTTTAAGCTATGAAACCAATGAGAGTGATGCGCAGATGGATAGTTCTGCTATGGGGTGTGACGTCGATGGCGTATGCACAAGAGAACGACAAGGATTTCCAATCGTTTCGGAAAGGATTGCTCAACGACTATCAGCAGTTCCGACAAACGGTACGGGAGAACTATGCAACGTATCTCGAAGGGGTATGGAAAGAGTATCACCTGTTTCGAGGAGAAGCCAGGAGCCACACTCCCAAGCCTAAAGTAGCACCCACGGCCGACAGCACACCCGACGTTCCCAAACAGCTGCCCGTGCCGGACGTGAAACCGGTGATGGCTCCTATGGCCCCTACGCCGTTGCCCGATACGCCTGTTCCTGTCATCCAGCCCATGACGTTGCCCCAGCTTCACTTCACTTTCTATGGGGTGCGAATGGAGATTCCCCGCATACCGCTGCATCGGGTCGCTTCCATGCAGCCCGATGAGGTGGCAAATGCCTGGAGAGCGTATCAAAACGATTCCCATGAAGAGGTGACGCGCGCACTCCGGCAAATCGCCACGAGTTATGGATTAAACGACTGGTTTATCCAGGAATTGGTCAGGGAGTATGTCCATGCGATGCTTCAGGGGGAAAAGGCCGTGGACAG
>CAMGAL010000320.1 GCA_946007445.1 uncultured Mediterranea sp. | reverse complement strand
GGATAGTTCATGTGATTCACTCCGGGAGATTACCATCCGGCATTCTGCACCAGCCCGTAGTTCTTGTTCACCTCCGTCACGGGGAACGGCTGCAAATACCACTTCGGATCAAAGCCTTCCGACCACCAGGCACGGGCGCTGGTCGTAATCTGGAAACGTTCGAAATCGAAGTGAGACGGTTCGTAGAAGTTGGGGTCACTCTCCGGCAATTTCTTGTTCAGCGACTTGTTGTACCATTGCGACTCAGAGCGCACCCATTTGCCGCTGCCATCCTTCACTAAGCGATAGATGCGCAAGCCGTGGAGCGGACGTTCCAGCAGGTCGGCACGCTTGTAGCGAATCAGGACGAAATAGCGCTCGTTTTGGAAAGCCAGGTCGCAAGCCCGTTCGCGCAAGATTTCTTCCAACAGATTCTTCTTGTTCGTTGTCAGGTTCTTGTCGGGATTGCAGGCTACCAATCCTTTCAGGCCCACACGGGCACGCACGGCATCCACATAAGCGATGGCTTCCTCCATCCGGCCTCCGCTCTGCACGATGGCTTCCGCATAGGTCAGGTAGATGTCGCTCAGCATGATGGCATTCCATTGCGGATACTTCCGGCGCATGGCTTCACCCACGATGTATTTCAGCATACGGTAGCCCGTGGCATACTTGCCCGAATTGGTCTTCGGATTGGTGCCGGAGTTGGTACCGCCTACCCAAGTCTCCCAGTTGTTGCCACTGCTACGTCCGTCGCCCCAGTTCACGGTCTGGCGGGCACCGTTCACAATGGCGGTCTCGTACAGACGAGGGTCGCGGGTGTAGCGCAGGTTCTGCAGCTGCTGCTTGCCCTTCACGGTATCTCCCTTCACGAACATGTAGTCCAGTATTCCCTCTTTCTCAGCCTTTTCCCAATCGAACGGGGTGCCATCTGCCCAAGGGAACATCTCGATGTACTCCTGTGTGGGGCAATAGGCGTAGCGATCGTTACCTCCACTACCGTCACTCTTGCCTCCCCAGCCCAGATTATACCAGCCATAGTCGTTGCCATGGGCATTCTTACTGCGGCGGACACTGTGCAGAATCTCCGTGCTGTTCTCCAGGATATAGCCGCTGCGGAAGGCATAGCGGTAATCCTCCTGCGTGTTGCCGGCGGGCTTCACCAGCTTATAGAATCCCTGACTGTTCATCTGTGCGAAGAACTCATCGCAGGCTGCCTTCAGCTTCGTCCACAGTTCGGGCTTGTTGCCACCATACCAGGAGCAAAGCTCAGACTCCATGGTGTACTTGCCTTGGTAGTAAGGCTGCGAATCGTTGAACAGCGGCGATGCGGCGAAAGCCAGCACCTTACACTTCAGAGCCATGGCACCTGCCAGTGTCCAGTGACCGGTCTCCGACTGTGCGTCAGCTCCGGTATAGGCCCATGGCAAGGCCTTGTTGCTGATGACGGTGTCCAGCAGTTCCAGCATATAGTCCACCGTAGCCTCCACACTGGCGCGAGGCAGGTCGTAGCTGCTCTCGGCACCGGTAAACGACTGACGAATGATGGGCAGACCGCCGTACCAGCGGAAAGCGATGAAATAGGTGTAGGCCATCAGGCATCGGGCTTCGTCGGCAATGCGCGCCTTCTCGGCCTCGCTCATTTCAGGCACTTCAGCGATGCGCTCTATCAGAATCCAGCAGTGACGGATATTCTCCCAGATGAATTCATTCGTATAGGGATAAATATTTCCGTTCTTGTTGCCGTCGATAGCCGATGTCAGCGAGCCGTTATAGTATTTGTTGGCCACAATGGTATTGTTGAAGAAGAGATGGAAATCATCTCCCAGCGCATCGGGCATTCCTTTCCAGTAGTTCTGACACTGCGGGGCATTGTTTGTGGAGTTGGTGGGCAGGTTGTAGTACTGCGTAGAGTAGACGCTGGCCAAGAAGTTGCGGGTATATTCCGGATTGGAGAACACCTCGTCGGCCGTCACCGTACCGCCTGGAGCCTTTTCCAAGAAGGCATTTCCGAACTTGATCTCATCGGTACAAGCCGTCATCCCGAGGGTAGCCACGGCTGCTACACCTATGATATGTTTGATATTCAGTTTCATTTTCGCTTAAAAATTAAGTTTCAGACTAAGGGTATAAGTACGTTGGAGCGGATAAGAGGGCGAAGAGCTGGCACGCGTCTCCGGGTCACCCCAGATATAGGGAGTGAACGTCAACAGGTTGTAGCCGCTGAATGCCACCTGAGCACGATCCAGTCCCATCTTCTTGAAGAAGGGGAGCTTCAGGTTGTAGGCCAGCATCAAGGTCTTCAGACGCAGATACTTCGCATCCTTTTCGTAGAGGGCGCAGTCCTGATAGTTGTTGGTCGTACCGTTGGTCCAAGTGGCACGCGGGTACTCGTAGTCCTGCCCGGGTCTCTCTGGATTCCAGGTGTTCTTCAGATGATACTTCAACAAGCCTCCACGGTCTTTCGTCGTACGGTCCAGGAACGGATAGCGGAACACGTCACTGATGACGCGCGACACATCCCAAGATCCCGTCCACTGCATGTTGAACTCGAAGTTCTTCCAGACAAAGCCGGCATTCAGACCGGCAATGTATTGCGGGTCGTCGGTGTAACCCAGGTCACGGGTCTTGTCGTCTTCGTTGATGATGCCGTTGCCGTCCAAATCCACAAATACGGCGTCACCGTCTTTCAGGTCTACCAGTTGCTGTGGGAAAGGCTGGCCGAATTTCTCTTCGTACAAGCGGGGCGTGTCTGCGTCATAGAAGCGGAAGAACTTATACATGTAGCGGGCACCGATACGGTGTCCCTTCTCATACTGGTAAGCATTGGTATAAGGACTCTCTTTCTTCTCGATAATCTCATTCTGGTTGTGAGAGATATTCAGGGTAGCCCAGTAGCGGAAGTTGTCATTCACCTTGTGATTCCAGTTCAAGGACACTTCCCATCCCCAGCTGTCCACCACGCCGAGGTTGGCATACGGAGGCTGGAAGCCCACAATAGAAGGTGCCGTGTAGTCTTTCAGAAGGATATCCGTACGGTGTTCCTTATAGTAGTCGAAAGTGGCACGCAGGCGGTCGTCCCAGAGATTGA
>CAMGAL010000319.1 GCA_946007445.1 uncultured Mediterranea sp. | reverse complement strand
AGCCTCGTGAGCTGTTGCGCGAGGTGGCGCGGTACTTGCCTACGGGGCTGGTGCTCACTTTCACCCAGGGCTTCAGGGCCTTCACGCCGTGGTAGATGTAGCGCACGATTTCGCTCAGGTTGTCGCGCCGCCACTGCTGCAGGGTACGTCCCTTGCCGTAGCGCCGGAAACTCTGGAGGTCGGGGAAGCGGGGCGCATTCTCGGGATAGCGTAGGTAGTCGAAGTGCACGCCGTCCACGTCGTAGTGTTCCACCACCTCACGCACCAGGCTCATCAGGTACTCCTTGGTCTTGGGGTTGCCGGGGTTGAGGAAGTACTCGCGCTTGTAGGGCACGCAGATGTCCGGCCGGCGGCGGGTGACGGAGGCCTTGCCCAGCGAGGCCACATGCTTGCGGTTGCCCAAGGGGATGGCCACCATCCAGGCGTGGCACTCCATGCCGCGCTTGTGGCACTCGGCCACGGCGAAGGCCAAGGGGTCGTAGCCGGGGTCGGCACCCGGGCGGCCGGTCAGGATGGAGTTGAAGGGCTCTATCTGCGAGCGGTAGAGCACGTCGCCGCGCGTGCGCGTCTGAAAGAGTACGGTGTTGAAGTGGGCCTCGTGCAGGAGGTCCAGTATCTCCAGCAGTTCCTCTTTCTGCCGCTCAATGGCAGCGGGGGTGGTGGCACGGGTGCGGGGCCAGTCGAGGCCATAGACGGCGGTAATCCAGGCAGCCCTCACCTCCTGTCGGGGAGGCTGGGCGGCAGCGGGGAGGATGCAAAGCAAGGCCAGAAGGGCCATATAGAGACGTTTCGTCGGAGTCATATAGTTAGGAATTTGCCGGCGAAGGTACACAAAATGGTTGAGAATTTGAGTCTCCAAGAAAAAATATCGGGAAAAATAGCGGATGATTTGAGAAGAATGTCTATCTTTGCAGCCCGAAAACGAATATACAGCGTACAATATGTGTAGGATTCACGGGATAGATCAACAACGAAGATAGCTCTGAAAAGAGGCTTCCAACGGAACAGTTTTTTCCGTTTGAAGCCTCTTTTTTTATCTCTGCCTACCATGAGACCGGTAACAACTAATGAACTGACAATAATTGTATGGAACCACTGAAACATGAATGCGGCGTAGCCATGATACGCCTGCTGAAGCCACTGGAATACTACGAGGCAAAGTATGGCACGTGGATGTATGGACTGAACAAACTCTATCTCCTCATGGAGAAGCAGCACAACCGAGGTCAGGAGGGAGCCGGTCTGGCCTGCGTGAAGATGGAGGCCAACCCCGGCGAGGAGTATATGTTCCGCGAGCGTGCGCTTGGTTCGGGGGCCATCACGGAGATCTTCGGCACGGTGCAGAGCCACTTCAAGGACCTCACGCCCCAGCAGCTGCACGATGCCGACTATGCCAAGCGGGTCCTTCCCTTTGCCGGCGAGCTCTACATGGGCCACTTGCGCTACTCCACCACCGGCAAGTCGGGCATCTCCTACGTCCACCCGTTCCTGCGCCGCAACAACTGGCGGGCCAAGAACCTGGCCCTCTGCGGCAACTTCAACCTCACCAATGTGGATGAGATCTTTGCCCGCATCACGGCCATCGGACAGCATCCGCGCGCCTATGCCGACACCTTCATCATGCTGGAGCAGGTGGGCCATCGGCTGGACCGCGAGGCCGAGCGCCTCTTCAACCTGGCCGAGGCTGAGGGGCTGACGGGGATGGATGTCACCCATTACATCGAGGAGCACATCGACCTGGCCAATGTGCTGCGCACCTCCAGCCGCGAGTGGGATGGGGGCTATGTGATGTGTGGCGTGACGGGCAGTGGCGAGAGCTTTGCCGTGCGCGACCCCTGGGGCATACGGCCTGCCTTCTGGTACCAGGACGACGAGGTGGCTGTGCTGGCCAGCGAGCGTCCCGTCATCCAGACGGCCTTCAATGTGCAGGTGGAGAGCATCCACGAGCTGAAGCCCGGTCAGGCACTGCTCATCAACAAGGCCGGCCACCTGCGCACGGTGCAGATCAACAAGCCCCGTCAGTTCAAGCCCTGCTCCTTCGAGCGCATCTACTTCAGCCGGGGCAGCGATGTGGACATCTATCGCGAGCGCAAGCTGCTGGGCGAGAAGCTCATTCCCCGCATCCTCAAGGCCATCGATGGCGACGTGGACCACTCGGTCTTCTCGTTCATACCCAATACCGCCGAGGTGGCTTTCTACGGCATGTTGCAGGGATTGGACGAATACCTCAACGAAGAGAAGGTGCGGCAGATAGCTGCCTTGGGACACAGCCCCAGCCATGAGGAGCTGGAGCGCATCCTCTCGCGGCGCATCCGCAGTGAGAAGGTGGCCATCAAGGACATCAAGCTGCGCACCGTCATCGCCGAGGGCAACGGCCGCGCCGCCCGGGCTGCCCGCGTCTGCGCCATCGCCGACGGCCGCCTCCCGGCCGGAGTGGACAATCTGGTCATCATCGACGACAGCATCGTGCGCGGCACGACGCTCCGACAGAGCATCATCAGCATCCTCGACCGCCTGGGCCCCAAGAAGATAGTCATTGTCAGCTCCTCGCCCCAGGTGCGCTACCCCGACTACTACGGCATCGACATGGCCAAGATGAGCGAGTTCATCGCCTTCAAGGCGGCCATCGAACTGCTCAAGGAGCGCGACATGAAGGATGTCATTGCCGCTGCCTACCGCAAGTCGAAGGACCAGATGGACCTGCCCAAGGAGCAGATGGTGAACTATGTGAAGGAGATTTATGCCCCCTTCACCGACGAGGAGATCTCGGCCAAAATGGTGGAACTGCTCACGCCTGCCGGCACCCGTGCCCAGGTGGAGATTGTCTATCAGCCCCTCGAGGGGTTGCACGAGGCCTGTCCTAACCATCCCGGCGACTGGTACTTCAGCGGCGACTATCCCACTCCCGGTGGTGTGAAGTTGCTCAACAAGGCCTTCATCGACTACATCGAGCAGGTCTATCAGTTTTAAAGGAGTTAAGGAGTTAAGGAGATAAAGGAGTTAAAGGAGTTATCGGCCCTGTCGGGCCTTAGGAGTTAAAGCCGATACTCCGACTATTGACTGAGCAGGCGAAGCCTGCGATAAC
>CAMGAL010000318.1 GCA_946007445.1 uncultured Mediterranea sp. | reverse complement strand
GCTCTACACTGCGCGTGGATGCCCGCCAACTCAATGTGGCCGACGTGACGCGCGGCGAGTTCAACGACTACATCCGCCTCAACGGACGGGTACAACCCATCTCGGTGGTGCAGCTCAGCCCCGAGGAGGGCGGCATCGTCTGCGAGCGGGTGGTGGAGGAGGGTGCCACCGTGCGCCGGGGCGACGTCATCCTCCGGCTGGCCAACTCCAACCTCGACCTGCAGATTCTGAACGCCGAGAGCGAACTGGCCGAGAAGCAGAACCTGCTGCGCAACACGCAGGTGGCCATGCAGCAGGACAAACTCAGCAACGAGACCGAGAAGGTGCAGCTCGACATGGACACCCAGCGCAAGCGCCGCACCTACCTGCAGTATGAGAGGCTCTTCAAGGAGCAACTCATCAGCCGCGAAGATTACCTCCAAGCCAAGGAGGACTATGAGGTGGCTGCCAAGAAGCATCACCTCGTGGAGCAACGCCTGCAGCAAGACTCCATCTACCGCACGGTGCAGATGGATCAGATGGAGGATAACCTGGAGAACATGCGCCGCAACGTGGTGCTCATCCGTCAGCGCAAGGAGAAGCTGGAGGTGCGTGCCACCATCGACGGCGAACTGGGTCTGCTGGATGCCCAGCTGGGGCAGAACATTGCCGCCGGACAGATGATAGGCCAGATCAACGACCTCTCCGACTTCAAGATAGAGTCGCAAGTCGATGAGCACTACATCGACCGCGTCAGTGCAGGCCTGCCCGCCACCTTCGAGCGACAGGGACAGATGTTTCACCTGAAGGTGCGCAAGGTCTATCCCGAGGTGCGTGAGGGACGCTTCCGCACGGAGTTGGTCTTCGGAGGCACTCGCCCCGACAACATCCGCAGCGGACAGACCTACTACATCGACCTGCAACTGGGCGAGCCCTCCGAGGGCATCCTCATTCCTCGCGGCACGTTTTTTCAAACCACAGGAGGTAACTGGATTTTTGTCCTCGACAAAGACGGGCAGAAGGCCTACCGGCGCAAGATACGTATCGGCCGCCAGAATCCGCAGTACTACGAGGTGCTGGAGGGTCTGGAGCCCGGCGAGCGGGTCATCATCTCCGGCTATGAAGCTTATAAGGATCATGAGGTGCTGATCATAAATTAACTCCTAAAAAACAAACAACCTATGCTTTCTCAAATCAAACATGCATACCGGCGCTCGCCATCAGCCTTCTTGCTCAACCTCTTGGGTCTGAGCGTGGCGTTCGCCTCCTTCCTCATCATCATGATGCAGGTGGACTACGACTACAACTTCAATCGCTGTGTGCCCCACCACGAGCGCATCTACCAGGTCTATCGGGGCGACAATTCTTTCTTCTGCCGTGGACTGGCCGACCGCATGGACAGCTGCTCGGTACACATCGAGGCCTCGGCCCTGATGAGTCGCTTTCCCATGGAGGCCACGTTTACCGTCGGCGAGAACGACTTCAAGCAAGACGTCTGGGCGGGCTTCACCTCCTACCTGACGCTCTTCTCACCGCAGATGGTGGTGGGCAGTGTGGACGACCTGGTGGAGAGCAACCACATCGTGCTGAGCGAGTCGGTGGCCCGTCGCCTCTTCGGTCACACCGATGTGGTGGGCCAGCGCCTCAATCTGGGCAAAACCATCGGCCAGGCAGCCGATGCCCAGTCTTGCGTCGTGGTGGGTGTCTGTCGTGACTTTGCGCCCAACAGCCTCTTCCCCTCCATGGCGTGGGTCCGCTATTTCGACTACGCCGCAGTGAAGGACTTCAGTAACTACAACTACTCCTACTACATCCGCATCGACTCGCAGGACAACCTTCCCCTTGTGGAGCAGGCCCTGAACGAGGTGATGAAGCGGTATGGCGAAGAGAGCGGACGCGATGTCAGTCCCATCAACCTGGTGCCCCTGGCCGATACGCATCTCAAGGAGATGGGCGACTCGGCATCCTCCGGCCGCACTACCATCTACCTGCTGCTCTGCATCTCGGTGGTCATCATCGTGGTGGCAGCCATCAACTTCATGAACTTTGCGTTAGCTGAGGCCCCCATGCGCCTGCGTGCCATCAATACGCGCAAGGTGCTGGGGCAGCCGGTGTGGCAGTTGCGGGCGGAGCTGCTGGCCGAGTCGGTGGGCATCAGTCTGCTGGCCTATCTGCTGGCCCTGCTCTGGGCCTATCTGGCTGCCGACACGCCGCTGCAGGAGTTGGTCAAGGCCCCCTTGGCGCTTCACTACCACTACGGTCTGCTGGCCGCGCTGCTGCTCATCGCCCTGCTGACGGGGCTGCTGGCCGGGCTCTATCCCTCGTGGTACGTCACCAGCTTCCCTCCCGCCTTGGTGCTGAAGGGCTCCTACGGACTCTCTCCGCGTGGTAAGGCGCTGCGCACCGGCCTGGTGTGCGTGCAGTTTGCCGTGGCCTTCGTCCTCATCCTCTGTGTGGGGGTGATGTTCCTGCAGAGCCGCTTCATCCGTGTGGCCGACTATGGCTACAACCGCACCCAGGTACTGACCGCGTGCCTGCCCAACCGCACCCTGACCAAGCAGGGCGATGCCATCCGTGGCGAACTGCTGAAGCTCTCGGGCGTGGAGGAAGTGGCAATCTCCAACTTCGTCATCGGCACCAGCGACGGCTACATGTCGTGGGGCCGTAACGACAACGACCACTCCATGAACTTCTCCTGCCAGCCTGTCGAGTGGAACTACCTGCGCACCTTAGGCATCCGTGTCACCGAGGGGCGCGACTTCAATCAGTACGACGGCGATGTCTATATCTTCAATCAGGCTGCCCGCCGGCAGTACGACTGGCTGGAGCTGGACAAGCCCATCCTGAATGGCAATTATCCCGTGGTGGGCTTCTGCGAGGATGTGAAGTTCTGCTCCATGCGCGTCGATAACTCCCAGATGCCCATGGCCTTCTTCGTGATGGGCAAAGACCACGAGGGGTGGGGCTGGCGCCAGTGCATCAATGTGCGTGTGGCAGCCGGAGCCGACCACTTCGCCATGCCCCGTCGGCTGGAGGAGTGTGTGCGCCTCGTGTCGGGGGACGTCGCGTTGGTGTTGCGGGGGGTCGTCGAGGCGGGAGGCCTGCGAG
>CAMGAL010000317.1 GCA_946007445.1 uncultured Mediterranea sp. | reverse complement strand
GCGCCATAGCTCAAGCTCCTACTCCGCCTATTCGATGCTCTTCTAATCGGTTTCCATGGGGGTCACGGCCGGATAGCGCTTCTTGTCGGCACGATCCTGCTCCAGCGCGTAGAAGCAACGGGCCACCTTCTTGGTGTTCTCCGTCACAGGCTCCTTCAAGTTACCACCGGCCGGCGATACCGTACCGATGAAGGTAATGGAACCGGTCTGGCCGTTGTTCAGCTCCACGTAGCCGGCACGACCGTAGAAGTTGGAGATGATAGACGACAGGTCCATGGGGAAGGCATCCGGACCGGGCAACTCCTCCATACGATTGGACATCTCACGCAAGGCCTGTGCCCAGCGGGAAGTGGAGTCGGCCATCAGCAGCACCTTCAGACCCATGCTCCGGTAATACTCGGCAATGGTCATGGCCGTGTAGACCGATGCCTCACGGGCAGCCACAGGCATGTTGGACGTATTGGCAATGATGATGGTACGCTCCATCAGCTTGCGTCCCGTGTGCGGGTCTACCAGTTCGGGGAACTCCGTAAAGATTTCCACCACCTCGTTGGCACGCTCACCACACGCAGCAATAATCACGATGTCGGCTTCGGCCTGCTTCGAAATGGCGTGCTGCAGCACCGTCTTGCCCGTACCGAACGGACCGGGAATGAAGCCCGTACCACCCTCAACGATAGGATTCAGCGTATCAATGACACGCACGCCCGTCTCCAGCAGTTTGAAGGGGCGTGGCTTCTGCTTGTAGTTGGTCATGGCACGCTTCACGGGCCATTTCTGTATCATGTTCACCTTCACCTCCTGACCATCCGCGTCGGTCAGCACGGCAATGGTATCTTCGATGCCATAGTCACCTTCCGCCACGATGGATTTCACCTTACAGACACCTTTCTGCAGGAAAGGCACCATAATCTTCAAGGGCTGGTAGTTCTCTTCCACCTGTCCGAGCCAAGCCGATGCCTCCACCAGGTCGCCCACCTTCGCCAGAGGCACAAAGTGCCACTTCTTCTCCTTGTCCAGCGGGTAGGTGTACTGACCGCGCTTCAAGAAGACGCCGTCCATCTTGTCGAGGTCGTTCTGCAGACCGTCATAGTTCTTCGACAACATGCCCGGGCCCAGAGTCACCTCCAGCATGTGTCCTGTAAATTCGGCTTCAGCGCCCACCTTCAGTCCGCGCGTGCTTTCAAACACCTGCACGTACACCTGGGCACCTACCACCTTGATTACCTCAGCCATCAGCCGGTCGCCGCCCGTCGAGATGTAGCAAATCTCGTTCTGTGCAACCGGACCATCTACGACGAGGGTCACCATATTGGCAATTACGCCACTCACAGTTCCTTTTGTAGCCATATCATTACATTATTTATTTTGTCTAAACTCAGCAGGGATTTCCACCTCACCCTTCAGCGTAGCTATCAGGCTGCGGAAGAGTTGGTTGCCCTTTTCCTTATCCAGCGAAATCCATCGCTCTATCATCTCTATCTGCAACAGGAAGACGAACAGCCGCTCCACACTGAAATAGTGGAAGAAGGTCTGTTGCTCCATCCAGTTCCAGCGCAGCATGTCCATCTTGCGCTCACGCTCCATCAAGTCGTCCGATTCGGCCAACTTCATCACCTGCTCCACGCCATCGAGCACACCGCCCAGTCCGAAGTCACGGGCATTGGACGTACGCATGGCCTCGCACAGATCCGTATCACCTACCACGGCACGAGCCACGTCCCACTTATACTTACGGGCTGTGAGTGCAGCCCAGAGGTTGTTGATATGCAGGTTGTAGGCAAACCACGAAGCCACAAACGCATTGCTGCATTTCATGGCATAGGCATAATAGAGAGCCGCCAGCCGGTCCTCCCACAAGAGCAGGCTGCTGTCCGCTCCCTCGCGTTGGTAAGTGCGGATGAATTCAGCCAGATACGAGGGGAGTTCGCTCTCCTTCAGCTCGTCACCGGCCTTCAAGGCAGCAATGCAGTCGTTGAGGTATTCAGCCGAATAGAGGCCACGCGAGTCAATATCCGCCTCCTTGTCACGCAGCAGACGCAGCACATTGGCATTGTCGTAGCGCAGGTAGAAGAGGTCTATCAGCTTCCGGTCTTTGACCGAGAGCTCAGGATACAACTCCGTCTTGAAGTCGGCCACATCGTAACTCAACTTACCGTCGCTCAACGAGAGTTCCGGCAACGAGGCTACCAAACAGTAGTATTCACTCATAATCCCACCAAACTAAAGGGAATTAAAACAGCATCTCCACGAGTTGCGGACGCAAGAATTCCTTGAAGTAGTTCATGAATTCCTCTTCGCCGAAGTTCACCTTATAGGAACCGTCGGCAGGCGATACAGAAAACAAGGTCTTGATGCCATTGACCTGCTCTATCTTCACGCCCTTGTCCAGCAGGGCTTTGGCCTTGGCAGCGAAATACTTCTTCAGCTCTTCGGCCCGGTCGGTAGAGATGACGATAGGCTCATCCACACTCCACTTGCCTGCCAGTTCTACAATGAAAGCATTGAGGAAGTCCTTATTCGCAGCAAACGATTTGACATCAGCAGATACCAGAGAGTTCGTGACCATCGTGGCAATCTCCGACTTCAACGCATTGACAGCCTGTCCAGCAAACAGTTTCAATTCCGATTTGGTGTTTTCCGACAACTCGTCAGCGTCCTTGCGGGCAGCCGCTTTGATGGCTTCAGCCTCTTTACGAGCCTCTTCCACTATTTTTTTTGCTTCGTTCTGAGCATTATCCACAAGTCGTTTGGCTTCTTCATTGCCTTTCTCCACACCTTCGCGGAAAATCTTGTCAGTCAGCTCTTGAATTTTGTTTTCCATATACACAGGAGTTATATTTAATGATAAATACTATTTGTTGTCATTAGATTCACGCCAAAATTACGAAAAAGCATCCGAATAGAAATGGAAAAACAAAAAAATAATCGTAGAAGAGCAAAAATAGGATATGATTGACCCGTAATTGTCATCTATAAGACAACAACCATACAAAAAAAAGAGCCTCCGGAATCCATACGGACCCAGAGGCTCAAGAAAAAACGGCGGCTACCTACTCTCCCACTGTTGCGCAGTACCATCGGCGTGGC
>CAMGAL010000316.1 GCA_946007445.1 uncultured Mediterranea sp. | reverse complement strand
GTCGCATCTCCATTTGGAACAACGGAGAATATTTGCTATATTTGTATTCGTAAAACGGACAAACTATGATTAAGCGTAAGATATACAGCAGGTTATGCGATTTCTATCTCCATAGCAACAAAGCCTTGTTGATTACTGGGGCCCGTCAGACGGGGAAATCCTTTATTGCCCGTCAGTTCGGCAAGTCGGAGTTTAAGCATTTCGTAGAGGTGAACTTTATCGAATGGCCCTCTGCACGGCACATCTTCACGAACACGACCAATCCCCAAGAGATACTTATCAGGCTATCAGCATTCACCAACAAACCCATGGTAAAGGGAGAAACTTTGATCTTTCTGGATGAAGTGCAAGAGTGTCCCGAGGCAGTGACAGCTATCAAGTTTCTGGTAGAAGAGGGGAGTTACAGATATATCCTGAGTGGCTCGTTACTCGGAGTAGAGATGAAAGATTTACGCTCTGCTCCCGTAGGATTTATGGATATTTGGGAAATGTACCCTCTCGATTTAGAAGAATTTTTTGATGCAGTAGGAGTATCGGACTCTGTGATGAATCACCTTCAAGAGGCTTGGAGTGAGACAAAGCCAGTAGATGCCGTTGTACATGAGAAGTTGATGACCGTTTTCCGACTCTATCTGATTGTGGGTGGTATGCCGGCTGTCGTGCAAAAATATCTGGATACGAACAATCTCCAGCTGGTCATGCAGGAACAGCAAGCCATCTTGAAACTTTATGAAATGGATATTTCCAAGTACGACCCCAACAACAAACTATACATTCGTGAGATTTTCCACCTCATCCCGCCCGAGCTGAACGCGAAGAACAAGCGTTTCATCCTGAAAAATCTGAATGAGAATCTCAAGTTCTCCCGGTTTGAAAATAGTTTTATTTGGCTGAAGGAAGCGGGAGTGGCACTTCCTGTCTATTCGGTGGAAGAGCCTGCAGCCCCCTTAGTGCTCTCTCGGGCAAGAAACCTTTTCAAGCTGTTTCAGAACGATGTCGGCTTGCTCGCTGCCTTATACGCAGACGGTATACAGCTTCGTGTTCTGAATAATGACCCCGACTTAAACTTTGGAGCCATTTACGAAAACTTTGTCGCACAAGAGCTTCATGCTCATGGCTTTGACCTGTATTATTTCAACAGCAAAAGACAAGGAGAGGTGGATTTCGTTGTCGAGAAGTCGGGAATGGCCCTGCCCATTGAGGTAAAGTCCGGTAAAGCCTATCAACGGCACCGGGCCCTTTCCAATATCATGTCAGACAGTACCTACCACATTCGCGAAGCCGTCGTTTTGTCTGGTGCCAACGTCAGCGTAGAGGGCCATATCAAATACCTGCCCATCTATATGCTGATGTTTCTTACGAAAGATGTTTCCTCCGACCTGCTATACAAAGTAGATTTACCAACATTTGGATAAGAAATCCTGTTCTGCTCGAAGGCGGACCTATGTGTCCGCCCGGATACAAACGCTTTGACATTCCGGACGGACACGCAGGTCCGCTCCTACAGGTGTGGGCATGGGCCGCACTTACCGTTCCAGCTCCTCGTACATCATCAGCAGATGCGCGGCGCTCCAGCTGAAGTGGGGAGCCTTGAGGCGCTTGCCCGTATGGGTATCGTAGTTCTCATGGATGGGTGCCCCCTCCTGCAAGCCCGACAGGCGGTCGAACACCTGACGGGTGTAGTGGTCGGCCAGGTCGCTGTAGCCGTAGTTGCGCAGTCCGCGGATGGCAAAGTAGGTCTGGTCCAGCCAGATGGGGCCACGCCAGTAGCCACGCGGATTGTAGCGCGGGTTGTCGGCTGCAATGGTGGGGAAGGGGATGAAGGTGGAGAATTTTGCCGTATCTTGCAGTAGGGGCATCATCCGCTCCACTTGCTCCGGCTGGGCTACCTGGGTCCACAGCGCCGTGTAGGCCTCACAGCCCGGTTCGCGGACAAAGCTGCCGTCGGCCAGCTTGCGGTCGAAGAAGAATCCCATCTCCTGGTCGAAGAAGCGGTCGGCCACCTTGTTGGCCTCCATCATCGGTCCGTCGAAGGTGCGGCCCAGCAGGGCGGCAAACTTCTGCAACAGCTGGCACTCCAAGGCCAGATAGGCGTTGAGGTCCACGCTCTCGCGGTCCATGCTCCAGGCATCGGGGGCGGCGTCGTTCTTCAGCATACGGGCCTCGTCGAAGCGGATGGCGTTGTCCATGCCGCTCTCCCAAGCCGCAGCCTCCAGAGTGCCGTCGGTCGCACCATATTCGCAGAAGCCGTTGCCGTCGTGGTCCCGCTTCTGGAACCACCACTTGTAGTAGGCCAGCAGCGGGGGGTACATCTCGGCCACGAAAGCCGTGTCGCCGGAGTGCTTGAAGATCTCGTCCACCGCCCAGCAGGCCAAGGGCGGCTTGCTGTCGCGGGCATTGTTCTCCGACGGGTCGGTGTAGATGCAGTCTATCACCATGCCGTCCGGCTGCTGGTAGTCGAACATGGCACGCATGTTGTCCTTGGCCAACTGGGGGGCAAAGCGGGCCGTAGCGGCGCAGAAGCGCCAGCTGTCCCAAGCCCAGTAGCCCACGAAGTAGCCCACGGCGTGGCTGGGGATGATGCCGTCGTGCAGCAGTCCGCCCCGATGGGTACGCCAGTTGCTGATGAGGGTCGTCACAGCCTTGGCGGCAATGCGGTCGTAGCCAGGCTCCATGTCCTTGCGCAGCACCTGGGCGAGGTAGCCTTGCCAGCGGTCGGCATTGGCCTGCAGCGCCTGCGAGGGGTCACTGAGCAGCGGGGTGAGGGAGGAGAGGCCTCCGGCCATTTCGTGCTCGGAGAGGTAGAAGGAGATGGCCACATAGGAGGTACCCTCGGTAGCGGGCAGCGTGGCCGTGTAGGAGCCTTCGGAGAGCGTCAGACGGGCATCCGGCGAGAAACTGACGGCCACACACTCACCCGAGGGATGGGAAGCTACCAACGAGTTCTGTTGGATGGCCAGCGTCACCTCCTTGCCCCATCCTTCGCCACTGACGAGGAGCGGACGGTGGGTGTCGCTCGTGATGCTCAGCAGGGCGGTGTGGGCATCGACGAAGCAGAGGCGCTGCTCGATGCTGCCCTCTGTGCTGGGCGCCGACTATGAGAGT
>CAMGAL010000315.1 GCA_946007445.1 uncultured Mediterranea sp. | reverse complement strand
GTGGGTGGCGGTGTGAGCCTCTCCGGCTTCGTCCACCACGGTAGCCTCTAGACGGTACATCCAGAGTCGCTGTGTCGGCACTCCTATCATTTCTCCCAGGGGCAGTGTCAGGGGACACACCACGCTGAAGTGTCCTTCGGCATCCACTTCCACCGTATCACTCCGCAGGGGAGTCTCCTCCCATCTCCTGCGGAAATCGATGAACCTCGGAGCCAGGGTCAGTCGGGTCACCACCCGGGCCTGCTGCACTGCCGTCCCGTTGTAGGCGGTGGCCACACCCCGTACCCGGACGGTATCTCCCAAGCGATAGGCCTCGCTCACGGGCTGCAGTTTCAGCTCAAAGGTAGGCCGCTTGTAGGCCTCCACTCGAATGCTGGTCGTGGCTGAGAGCTCCTTCACCTCGATGTGGTACAGGCCGTTCAGCCCCATGGTGGGCAAGGTGAACGAGTGGGTGAACGAACCGAACTCGCCGGTGGTCACCTCCTGAGAAGCAACCGCCTGGCGGTTCACGTCCAGCAGACGGAGGGTGTATCGCTGTCCGACCAACACTTGCGCTTGACGAAGGTTCTGCTCATAGGCGATTCCTTTCACATGGACGCTCTGCCCGGGGCGGTAGAGAGAGCGGTCGGTCAGCAGGGTCATGCGGCTCACCGGGCGCTCTTTCTCTGGGGTAGGGTGGGGCCAACGACCCACTTGCAACTCCCGGTCGGCTACGTCACCCTCTACACGGACCTGGACCCACAGATTCCAGGAGGAGGCTGGCAGGGTCACCCTTCCGTCAGCTCCGGTCTTCCCTTCGGCTATCGGCTTCCGGGCGTGAGGTTCCTCCTTTTGATAGAGGATTACCGAGGCTCCGGCCACGGGATGGCCCGAACGGCCATCCACCACGGCCAGCTCTACCTGTTGGCCGGGCAACTCGATGGAGAGCGTCTTCAGCCGGCTGACTGTCAAGACGCCGTACTGCTTCTTGCCATCGCGGGTCGGATGGTCGGGTACCGCCTCCACGACGTCCACACCCGGTGCGTCCGGCGCCAACTGCCCCCAGGGAAACGTCTGTCGGGTGGCCAAGGGGTAGGCCTTCGCTCCCTGAGGAGGGAGAGCCTCTATCCGTAGCGCAGAGATTCGGGAACCTCGATTCAGCTTTTCTGCCTGCAGGAAGCTCCCCCGCTCATCCGTAGGCCATTCCGCATAGTCCGTCCGATAGAGGTGCAGGGTGGCCCCTCCGATATTGGCCATTCGCACCGTTCCTTTCAGAGAGTCGCCGGGATAGGCACTCTCCGGCAGGGAGATGTGCAGCTCCGGCTGCAACAGTCTGGCTCGCAGATTTCTGATGGCAGCCACTCCCCGGTAGCGGGGGTAGCGGCGCAAGGCTTCGTCACATAGGGCCAGTGCCTCTTGCGTGTGGCGTGCCGCCTCTTCGTCTTCCTTTGCTTCTGTGCGGTTGGCCATCCATTCGGCTTTGGCCAGCCATACCTCCGCACACAGTTTCCACTGTCCGTAGCGGGCCATCAGCGTGTCCAGCTGCTTCAAGGATTCCTCTTGCTCCTGGGGGCCGTACTTCGTTTGCCGCCATTTCCAGGCCTCGATGGCTGTCCATAGGGCGGCCTCTTCTCCGCCTTTCTGTTGGGTGTAGAGTTCCTCCATCCGCCGGTAAAGACTGTCCGTGGCCGCTCGACTTCGCTCGCTGTCCAGTTTCCGGTAGCTTTCTATGGCCTTCCGGGCCAGCAGGTGGTAGAGGTCGTGCCCGTAGTAGCTGCTCTGTTCCCCCAGCTCCACGACGGGTCGATAGGCCGTCGAGGCTGTGTTCAGCAGCAACTCCTCCGGCTGCAACGAGGCCTGCAGATGCTTCTCCACCTGCTCGCTGTCGGGGTGTGCCCCTGCTACGATGGCGTGCAGCACAGCCGCGTGCCGCGGGTCCGTTTCCCGTTCGGCCCACTGCTCCCAGCGTGCCACGTGGGTGCGTAGGCTGTCCGGCGTGAGGCGCTCCGTGTAGGCATTCCGGCAGAGCAGGGCTTTCCAGAGCTGCGGCACGTTCCTCTCCCGTTCCGCCCGGGCGGCAATCTGTTCCGCTATGCGTACCACACTTTTCGGCAAGTCCTTCTTCTGGGCTTGCTCCACCTGCTTCCAGAGGCTCTCATAGCTCTGTGCCCTAGCCACAGGGCAGGCGGCCAACAGACTCCAGAGGGTCACGATGCAAACTATTTGTTTCATTTCTTTCTCAGTCAGATAGATGTTTCTTCTTACAAAGAAATGCAATTCCTGCCCGATATTGCATCGCAGCCTTGCTAATAAACGCTAATTTCAGCTTTTTTGGCTACGCATCTTCTTCACCTCTTGGGCTACTTGGGGCGAGAGCCAGAGGATGGCCACGATGGTGCTCAGTGCGAAGAAGAAGAGCGAGAGGGCGATAAACCAGTTGCCCCACGCACCGAAGGTCTGGTTGAAGGCCGACTGCATCAACAGGATGCCCACCAACCCTTGGGGAGCGTCAATCACTCCGGAGAGCAGCAGCACGAAGACCAAGGAAGGTCCCACATACGAAGTGTTGAGCTGATGAACGAAGTTGTAAAGTACGTCTTGTGTCATAAAATGGCTTGGTTTTTGGATGCTTGTTTACTTTATGAGTGAAAATGTAGGCAAAATGATTGGAATATCTGCTGAATGAAAGCATCAATTTCTCACACGCTGCCAGTTCGTGACCTTTGGGTAGGTTCCCCGGCTCTCACTCCGGTTCTCCTCGATTGCCGTTGGAAAGGTAGCTGGCCGCGGCCTAAGATTTCCTCCCTCCGTCTCTGTTGCACCCATTTGCACCCCGTTGCGCTTTCCCGCCCTTTTCCCCTGTTCCTTCTCTTCTCCCTACCTTCTCCGTACCAACTCCGTACTTCCTTCGCTATTTCTTCGCTCAATGTTCGCTTCTATAGGAGCGCAGTTTGAGCGAAGGATGAGCGAAGAAATAGGGGTGAAGGAGCGGCCCGGGTACGGCGTCGATGACTTCCACTTTCTCCCTTCCCTCCGCCACGCCCCTCCGGCATCCACCGATGAAAGGAGACGTAAGAAAGCTATGTTTATTCTCCTTTCTTGACACCCACACCCTCCAACCCTGTATTCGGGAAATTTATGCCTATTTT
>CAMGAL010000314.1 GCA_946007445.1 uncultured Mediterranea sp. | reverse complement strand
TCGCGAGTAGTCTGCTAGCTGGTCTTGCTGCGCGTCGATGTGGAGGGTCGCGTGAAGCTCCACCGCCACAGCTCCTACGGCTTCGTGCCCAACCACCAGGGGGCCTTCGACATATTCCTGGTCTACGGCTTCCTGAACCGCAACTTCAAGTGGATGATGAAGAAGAGCCTGCGCAAGATTCCGTTGGTCGGCAAGGCGTGTGAGAGTGCCGGCCACATCTTCGTAGACCGCAGCGGGCCGCACGCCGTGCAGGCCACCATCCGCCAGGCCGAGAGTGTGCTGGTCAATGGCGTGTCGCTGGTGGTCTTCCCCGAGGGAGCACGTACCTTCACCGGCCGCATGGGCAGCTTCAAGCGGGGTGCCTTCCAACTGGCCGACGACCTGCAGCTGCCCGTGGTGCCCGTCACCATCGACGGCTCGTTCGACATCCTGCCCCGCACCGGCCACTGGATTCACCGCCACCGCCTCGTGATGACCATCCACGACCCCATCCCCCCTCATGGCCGGGGTGCTGACAACATCAAAGCCACCCTGACCGAAGCCTATGCCTCCGTCCGGAGCGGCCTGCCTGCCGAGCGGCAAGGCGCTATCGAAGGATAACCGCCTATCAAATATCATATATATTTACATTATAAGTCTTCCAAGAGAGGCTGATTCCGCCCCACTCTCTCCGTTCTCTCCTCGTTCTTCCTCTGTCTTGTCCGCTCTCTTTATCGTATGTTTGTTTTACTACGCAAAAAGGCTTTAAGCGGAGTCACACTGGAGTCACACTGGAATCACACTGGAGTCAGAGTGGAGTCATGGCATCCTCATTCTTGACAAAAAGCGTCTGTGCGATTTTTTCATCTCTTTAATAATCAATGAATTAACAAATCGAAATCATGGCAGATTTCGGGTATTTTGACAAATCAGAAGATTTATCGTGTTTAGTTATTTCATCATAGAAAGGAGGGTGTATAGGGGTGTATGAGGGGCGGAAGTGAGGGCAGGACAGGATGGCTGAGGGACCGAGCTCAGGTATTTCCGATTTCTTGACTATTCATTTAATGAGATAGTTGCTTGCAGGGGAGTGAACTTCCAAAACGGATTGATCGGAAGAAGCTATGCCGCAAGCATATTTCTGCCCGTTTGCTCGTTTTTCCCAAAGATAATGCGTAAGTTTGCACCTCGAAATTAAAAAAACGAGTAAGCCGTGAACAAGCCAAACAGACACACCCCCCGGGCTCTGCGCTTCCGCCACTGGAACCGCAAGCGCTATGCGGTCTTTGCCAGCATAGGGCGCTGTGTCACCATCGGTTGCCTGAGCGTTCAGACCGCCGACTCGTCGCTGCGCAAGCAGCACACGGCACTCCATACTTCCACCTATTTACATCCCATGACTCTTGAAGAACTGAAACAGAGGGTGCTGGCCGGCAAGGCCCTCACCCCCGAGGAGGCCTTGTGGCTGGCCGGAACACCCGACCGCGAGGCACTCTACCAGGCAGCACACGACATCACCGTAGCGCTGGCCAACCGCGAGTTTGACATGTGCTCCATAGTCAATGCCAAGTCCGGCCGCTGCCCCGAAGACTGCAAATGGTGTGCACAGTCGGCCCACTATCACACGAAGGCCGATACCTACGACCTCCTCCTCCCCGACGAATGCCTGCGACAAGCCCGCTACAACGAGCGGCAGGACGTCAACCGCTTCTCCTTAGTAACCAGCGGACGAAAACCCTCTCCCAAACAAATAGACCAAATCTGCCAGACGGTGCAGCACATGCGCCGCCACAGCTCCATACAGCTCTGCGCCTCTTTGGGACTGATGGACGAGGAGGGACTGCGCCGCCTGCACGAGGCCGGCGTGACGCGCTATCACTGCAACCTGGAGACAGCCCCCAGCCACTTCGGCACGCTCTGCACCACCCATACCCAGCAGCAGAAACTGGATACCCTGGCCGCCGCCCGACGGGCCGGCATGGAGGTGTGCAGCGGCGGCATCATCGGTATGGGCGAA
This sequence comes from uncultured Mediterranea sp., assembly GCA_946007445.1. Taxonomy (GTDB): domain Bacteria; phylum Bacteroidota; class Bacteroidia; order Bacteroidales; family Bacteroidaceae; genus Bacteroides. Next base: position 1,133 of record CAMGAL010000314.1, on the reverse strand, counting down.
AGCATGGAGCAGCGCATCGAACTGGCTTTCACCCTGCGCGACCTCCATGTACAGTCCATCCCCATCAACCTGCTGAGCCCCATCCCGGGCACCCCGCTGGAGCACCAGGCACCCCTGTCGGAAGAGGAGATACTCACCACCATCGCCCTGTTCCGCTTCATCTGCCCCACAGCCTACCTGCGCTTTGCCGGCGGACGCTCGCAGCTCTCAGCCGAAGCCGTCAAGAAGGCCCTCTTCGTAGGCATCAACTCGGCCATCGTGGGCGACCTGCTCACCACCCTGGGTTCGAAAGTGAGCGACGACAAGCGCCTCATCGAAGAGGCCGGCTACGAGCTGACCAACACCCAGTGGGACCGCAGGCACCTGTGGCATCCCTATACCTCCACCACCCATCCGCTGCCAGTCTACAAGGTGAAGCGGGCCGAGGGAGTCACCATCACCATTGAGGACCCCGCCGACCCCATCCGGGAGATTCCGCTGGTGGACGGCATGTCGTCGTGGTGGTGCGCCGTGCATGGCTACAACCACCCCGTGCTGAACCAGGCTATCCACGAGCAGCTCAAGCAGATGTCGCACGTCATGTTCGGCGGCCTGACCCACGACCCGGCCATCGAGCTGGGCAAGCTGATACTCTCGATAGCACCACCCTCCATGCAGAAGCTCTTCTATGCCGACAGCGGTTCGGTGGCCGTCGAGGTAGCCCTCAAGATGGCCGTGCAGTACTGGTACGCCTTGGGCAAAGGAGAGAAGAACAACTTCGTCACCATCCGCAGCGGCTACCACGGCGACACGTGGAATGCCATGTCCGTCTGCGACCCCGTGACGGGGATGCACTCGCTCTTCGGCACAGCCCTGCCCGTGCGCCACTTCGTGCCCCAGCCCCGCTCCCGCTTCGGCGGCGAATGGCATCCCGAAGACATCGGGCCCCTCCGTCAGGTCATCGAGCAGCAGGCCGACACGCTGGCTGCCCTCATCCTGGAGCCTGTGGTACAAGGAGCCGGCGGCATGTGGTTCTACCACCCGCAGTACCTCGTCGAGGCTGCCCGCCTCTGCCGCGAGCATGGGTTGCTGATTATCTTCGACGAGATAGCCACCGGAATCGGTCGCACCGGCAAGCTCTATCCGTGGGCACC
>CAMGAL010000313.1 GCA_946007445.1 uncultured Mediterranea sp. | reverse complement strand
AGTGTGCCGGATGGCGCAAGTCGCCAACTGTCAGGTGGTGCCGGTAGACATGGGTTGCAGGCGGAAGGGCAGTCCGTTCTGTTTGCCGGCCACGTTCTTAAACGTCTTGAAGACAAACGACTCGCCGCACAGCTGACCGGAAGCATTGGTCAGCTTCTCGTGGTCGTAGCGCACCACCACGTCGTTCAGGTCATAGTCACCCGGACTGGGCCACAGGTCCTCGAAGGCGTAGATGCCCCGCAACTCGCGGTCGACCGTCAGGTTGTTGTTCGCGATGACCGGCACTTCGTCCAGACGTCCCAAAGCAGTCTTGGTGTCGGCCTTCACGGCAATGACCACGTCACAGAAATTCTGGTCATCCTCATAGTCTTCGAACGAAACCATCAGCTGCTCGTCGTACTGATAGACAGCCGCACGGGGTTTCCCGCGATTGGAGGAACGGAGGTATGTCTTGCTCAAGGCGGCGGAGGTGGCAGAGCGATGCCGCTGGTGGCCTTCCACTTTCGTCCAGTTCAGTCGGTTGCTCCAGGCATTGTTGGCCAGCACGAAGCCGATGCGCATACCTGCGGGGAACAGCGTGGTGGCACCGTCCTGACTGCCTGAAGCGATGTTGGGATAGTAGATCAACTGCACGGCTGTGCCGGGATTGATGCCTCCATAATTCTTCGAGTTGTTCCGGTCATTGTATAATTCGTACCACGTACCATCCTGTGTATTGGGGAACAGCATGATGACATGGGCCACTGCCAGCGAGTCCGGCCGCTGGCCATCCATGTAGTAGTAATAGCCCAACGAGCTGTTCCAAGGAGTGAACTGTCCCAAATAGGTGACGCCCACTTCCGTAGCCTGGTTCACATAGATGTCATACGAGGAGCGGTACTCCTCCGGGCACTTATCACCTTTCTTTTTGAGATTGACATTGAGTATCTTGGTGTGTGCCACATAGGCATCGCTCGCATGGGAGAGCTGCAACTTGGAGCCGGTGTACTTGTAAAGCACCTCCCCGTCATGCCGCGGGTCGTACGAGCCCAGCCAACTCTTCCAATTGCCGTCCTGGTACTCATTCGGGTGTTCGGGCGCATTTTCGTCCATGTAGCTGTAGCAGGTGATGCCGCCGGTATCCACAATCTGGCGCGTGGAGGGCACGGCATGGTCGGTGGCAGCAATGACGCCGTCCTTCACTTCTGCCTCAATGAGTGTCTGTGCATAGAAGGCCGGCGAGAAGATCCACACCTTCTGCAGGTAGGAGGGCAGGTTGAGCGTGTGACTGAACATTCCCTTCACATCGGTGTAGCCGCAGTAGAGAGGCTCCATCCCTTCGCGCATCTCGTAGCTGGTCTCCGTCGCGTCGATGGGGCACTGGTCGTAGAGTTCAAAGTAAACCTTCGCCTCAACCGCCATGTGCTGATAGGCCAGTTGAAGCGTGATGCCTTGCTGCACCGTGGAGAAGTCGAACGTATTGTACTGCTTGGGCTTCTCCTTCCCTGTATAGACATCCTCCAAGCAGCCTGTCAGCAGGACGGGAAACAGCGCTGCGCACAACCAAAAGCATGTTTTCATAGCTTGATTCCTTTCAAAAAGAGTTTCCATGGATTACGTCCTGCAAAGATAACTTATTTCTTTGGTTTTTACAAGTAAATGAGAAAGAATCTGCAAGAAAGGAATCACCGTCTTCACACCATGAAGTCCTTGCGGCGCAGCACGAAGCCGCTGCCGAGGTACTTCTCGCGGACTATCTGATTGACAGAAAGTTCCTCGGGCGTGCCCTGGAAGAGGATGCGACCCTCGAAGAGCAGGTAGGCGCGACTGGTGATACTGAGCGTCTCCTGCACGTTGTGGTCGGTAATGAGGATGCCGATGTTGCGTTTCTTCAGGTCCCACACAATCTTCTGGATGTCTTCCACGGCAATGGGGTCTACGCCGGCAAAGGGCTCGTCGAGCATGATGAACTTCGGGTCGATGGCCAGACAGCGGGCTATCTCCGTGCGGCGGCGCTCGCCACCGGACAGCTGGTTGCCCTTGTTCTTGCGCACCTTCTGCAGGCGGAACTCGGCAATCAGGCTCTCCAGCTTCTCCTTCTGATACTCCAGCGGCTTGTCGGTCATCTCCAGCACAGAGGCGATGTTGTCCTCCACACTCATCTGGCGGAACACGGAGGCCTCCTGTGCCAGGTAGGCAATGCCGTTCTGCGCCCGCTTATATACCGGATAGGAGGTGATGTTCAAGTCGTTCAGGTAGATATGTCCCTCGTTGGGGGTAATCAGGCCCACGGTCATGTAGAACGAGGTGGTCTTGCCGGCACCGTTGGGGCCGAGCAATCCGACGATTTCTCCCTGCTTCACATCGAACGATACGTGGTTCACCACCGTCCGCTTGCCGTACTTCTTCACCAGGTCCTCGGTGCGGAGCACCATTTTGCTTTCTTCTTCCATGATTGTCGATTTTGGCGCAAAAATAAGAAAATTCAATCGAAATAGCCTATATTTGCACCAAAATACTTAACTGACTATGTGGAAAGCTTTACGAACAGTAGGACGATACCTGATATTGATGGGCCGTACGTTCGACCGCCCCGAGCGGATGCGTATGTTCTTCCGCCAGTATGTGACCGAGATGGCGCAACTGGGCGTCAACTCCATCGGCATCGTGCTGCTCATCTCCTTCTTCATCGGTGCCGTCATCACCATCCAGATCAAGCTGAACATCGACAGCCCCTTCATGCCTCGCTGGACGGTGGGCTACGTGACCCGCGAAATCATGCTGCTGGAGTTCTCCTCCTCCATCATGAGCCTGATATTGGCCGGCAAGGTGGGCTCCAACATCGCCTCGGAGCTGGGCACCATGCGCGTCACCCAGCAGATTGACGCACTGGAGATCATGGGCATCAACTCCGCCAACTACCTCATCCTGCCCAAGATAGCTGCCATGGTGACCTGCATCCCGCTGATGGTGACCTTCAGCATCTTTGCCGGCATCATCGGTGCCTACTGCACCTGCTGGTTCGGCGGAGTGATGACTGCCGTCGATCTGGAGTACGGCCTGCAATACATGTTCGTCGAGTGGTTCATCTGGTGCGGCATCATCAAGTCGCTCTTCTTCGCCTTCATCATCGCCAGTGTGTCGGCCTTCT
>CAMGAL010000312.1 GCA_946007445.1 uncultured Mediterranea sp. | reverse complement strand
CGCCTATGCTCTCTATTTCGGTCACTTCGCGCAGCATGGAGCGTATCTCCAGCTTACTCTCGGAGCTGAGTCGGCCTTCGGACACCTGGTTCAGGTAGTTGGCAATCTCCAGCTCCATGCTGTCGCTGATGTTTTCATACTTCTCGATGCGGCTGAAGAGCTTGTTGAAGTCGTCGTCCTTCTCGGTATGGAGCAGGTCGCGCACCATGCCGAACATGCGGTGGGTGCGTTCGGCAAAGAGGTGAATCTCGGTCTGTGCCTCGCGGCTGGAGAGCGGGGCGGTGGAGTGGAGGCCGCGCGAGATGAAGCGCAGGCGTTTCTCTTCGTCGGCCTCCTTCAAAGGCAGCAGCACGCAGACGATGCGCTCGATGGCCTTGACGAACCAGATGAGCAGCAGGACGTTGAAGACGTTGAAGGCGGTGTGGAAGGCAGAGAGCTTGAAGAGGTCGTTGGCCGGCTGGTGCATCACGTCGGTCACGAACCACGAGGTGGCGTTACAGAAGGGGTGGAACAAGATGAGCACTACCACGACGCCGAACACGTTGAACAGCAGGTGGGCCATGGCGGCGCGACGGGCCTGCGTGTTGGCGGTGAGGGCGGCCAGGTTGGCGGTGATGGTGGTGCCGATGTTCTGACCCATGGCCAGGGCGGCAGCCTGCTCGAAGCCGAAGCCCTCGATGTGCATGTCGAAGAGCATCAGCGTGATGGCCATGGTGGCGGCTGAGGCCTGCACCACCATGGTGACGAGGGCACCCACGATGACGAAGACCAGGATGGTGAGGAAGTTGTCGCCGGCGCCGAAGTGGGCCAGACCGTTGGCCACCCACTCGCCCATGTTCATGGCCTCTGCCGAGCTCTGCAGGTAGGAGAGACCCATGAAGAGGAAGGAGAAGCCGAAGATGAACTCACCTACCGACTTGCGCGAGCTCTTGCTGTTGAAGATGAGCGGCAGGCCCACGGCCAGCAGGGGCAGGGCAAAGAGGGCAATGTTGACCTTGAAGCCGATGGCGGAGATGATCCACGCCGTCACCGTGGTACCTACGTTGGCACCCATGATGACGCCGATGGACTGTGCCAAGGTCATCAGTCCGGCGTTGACGAAGCTCACCACCATGACGGTAGTGGCCGAAGAGGACTGGATGAGGGCGGTGATGAGGATGCCGGTGAAGACACCCATTACGCGGTTGCGGGTCATGGCTGCCAGAATGTTGCGAAGGCGGTCGCCAGCAAACTTCTGCAGTCCTTCGCTCATGATTTTCATGCCGTATAAGAATAAGGCCAGAGAGCCGAGCAAGCTCAGTGTGTTCAGGAACGTATCCATGCGTTGTATTTTATTAGATTTTGCGGCAAAAATAATAAAAATTGGATATATAGCATTAAATCTTGTTCTTCTTTTCTACAAGAGATTGCAAAATCCGTGGCGAATGCCTATCTTTCGCCATAAAAATACATCGACTCTACATGGACACTGTACGTATCTACTGCAAGAACAACGACGAGAGCCGCGACTTCCCCGTAGGCAGCACGCTGGCTGACATCTTCGAGGAAATGCACCTCGACTTCCCCTATCCCGTGGTCAGCGCCAAGGTGAACAACCGCAGCGAGGGGCTCTCCTTCAAGGTTTATAATAACAAGGACGTGGAGTTTCTCGACGTGCGCGACTCCTCCGGTATGCGCACCTACGTGCGCACGCTCTGCTTCATCCTCTACAAGGCCGTCAGCGAGCTTTTCCCCGAGGGGAAACTATTTGTCGAACATCCTGTGTCGAAGGGATATTTCTGTAATCTACAGATAGGCCGTTCGCTGCAGTTGGAAGACGTTTCGGCTATCAAACGGCGTATGCAGGAGATTGTGCAGGCCGACCTTCCCTTCCACCGCACCGAGTGCCACACGACCGAGGCCGTGGCCCTCTTCACGCGTCTGGGCATGGACGACAAGGTGAAGCTGCTGGAGAGTTCCGGCTCGCTCTACACCTACTACTACACCCTGGGCGACACCGTGGACTACTACTACGGCAACCTGCTCCCCTCCACGGGGCGCATCTACCTCTTCGACCTGGTGAAGTACTACGACGGCCTGCTGCTGCGCATCCCCTGCAAGGAGAATCCCCTGGCCCTGGGCGACATCGTGAAGCAGGAGAAGATGCTGGAGGTCTTCAAGGAACACCTGCGCTGGAACAGCATCGTGGGCCTGAGCAACGTGGGCGACTTCAACCTGGCCTGCGAGCATGGCCATGCCACGGACATCATCAACGTGGCCGAGGCCCTGCAGGAGAAGCGCATCGCCCAGATAGCCGACGCCATCTACCACCGCACTGAGGAGGGCCGGCCCGTGCGGCTGGTGCTCATCTCCGGCCCTTCGTCCAGCGGAAAGACCACCTTCAGCAAGCGGCTCAGCGTGCAGCTCATGACGTGCGGCCTGCGCCCCTTCCCCCTGGCGCTGGACAACTACTTCGTCAACCGTGAGGACACGCCGCGCGACGAGCGGGGCGACTACGACTACGAGTCGCTCTATGCCCTCGACCTCCCTCAGTTCAACGCCGACCTGCAGGCCCTGCTGCGTGGCGAGGAGATTGCCCTGCCCACCTTCAACTTCACCACCGGCCGGCGCGAGTATCGGGGCGACCGTCTGCACCTCACGGACAGCACCATCCTCATCCTCGAGGGCATCCACGCCCTCAATCCCGAGCTGACACCGCAGATTCCCGAGGCCAACAAATTCCGCATCTACGTCTCGGCCCTCACCACCATCTCGCTCGACGACCACAACTGGATTCCCACCACCGACAACCGCCTGCTGCGCCGCATCATCCGCGACTACAACTACCGTGGTTACTCCGCCCGCGAGACCATCGCCCGCTGGCCCAGTGTGCGTGCCGGCGAAGACAAGTGGATTTTTCCCTATCAGGAGAATGCCGACGTGATGTTCAACTCCGCCATGCTCTACGAGCTGGCCGTGCTGCGTCCGCACGTCGAGCCGGTGCTCTCCGGCGTGCCGCGCCATTGCCCCGAGTATGCCGAGGCCTACCGCCTGCTGAAGTTCATCAAGTACTTCACGCCCGTGCAGGACAAGGAGATTCCTCCCACCTCGTTGCTGCGTGAGTATCTGGGTGGCAGTAGCTTCAAGTATTAAGGTCTATCGCGCTTTGTATTTTAGGTTC
>CAMGAL010000311.1 GCA_946007445.1 uncultured Mediterranea sp. | reverse complement strand
GCCAGCGACACGGCCTGGAAGAAGGCAAAGGCTCCCACAATGCGCATGTAGCTCATGCCTTCGCCCATGAGCTCGGGGCGCAGGCCCATGAGGGAGAGGAGGAAGGAAGAGCCATAGTAGAGGCAGGCGCTGATGACGAGGCCGCTGCAGGCATTGAGCACGATGGCTACGCCCGTGGCCTGCACCATGCGCTCCTTGAATCCCGCACCCAGGTACTGCGAGCAGAGCACCGTGGTGCCAAAGCTGATGACCTGAAAGACCAGCACGGCCAGATTGACCAGCTGATTGACCACACCGACCGCTGCCACCGAGTTGTCGGAGTGCTGGCTGAGCATCACCGTATCGACGGCTCCCAGCATCATGACGAGCGTGGTCTCGATAAAAATGGGGAGAACCAGCTTGCTGAGTTCTCCCTTCATACCCTTGTTCTTGATAAGCCAAATCATAATGGTTCCGTAGTGCTTCGTTGGAGCGTGCAAAGGTATGAAAAAAGCCTCTTAGAGTGTACTACTGACACCCGAAGAGGCTTTGTTTTTGATATAGGTCAATAGCGTCAGGCTCGGCCAAGGGGGCTACGGGCGGAAGTAGCGGTCGGCAAAGCGCAGGAACTGCTCCCAGTCATAGGGAAGGATGGCATGAGGGCCTTTGCGGTTGTGGTAGGCAATGGCTCCCTCCATATAGGGCGTATCGACGGGAGGCATCTCGTCGGTGCCAATCCCCTTCAGACCATAGAGGGCATAGACAGGCTCGGCACCTTTGCCTCCCAGGAACTCACCTTTCTGGTCCGACCAGTTGTCCTCTTCGGCACTGGCGATGTAGATGGGACGGGGCGCAATGAGAGCCACCAGCTCGTGCTGGTCGAAGGGCAGGTAGTCCTCGCGATTGTTGAATTGCTTGTAGTTGCCACAGAACCAGTGGGGGAAACGCTCATTCATGGCATCTACCGTCTCGCCATAGCGACGGCGTGAGAGGGCTACGCCACAGCAGCCGGAGTTGCCAGAGATGACCAGGGCAAAACGTGGGTCGGAAGCCCCAGCCCAGACGGCGGTCTTGCCCAAGCGCGAGTGTCCCACCACGGCCACCCGCTTGGCATCGACCTGCGGGTCTTTCTCCAGATAGTCCATGGCACGGCTCATGCCCCATGCCCAGGCGGCAATGGAGCCCCATTGGTCGGGGTCGGGGAAGTATTGCCCCTTGTCGTAGTAGTAGGGATGCACGCCGTTCTGAAAGTCGTCGTCGAAGTCGGGGTCTACATCGTTGTAGCAGAAGGTTGCCAGCCCGAAGCCATGATCCAGTATCTTCTCCGGTTGCCCCGAGGCTTCCATCGAACCGCGGTAGTCCATCTTCCCCTTCTTGCCGTCAGCCGGCTCGGGCACCACGACATCGGGGTCGTTGCAGACGGTGTAGTTGGGCAGGAAGCTGATGCCTAAGAAGAGGGGCACACGACCCTCTGCCTGACGGGGCAGGTAGAGCTGGAGGTCTATGTGGGGACCTTGGGCATCGTCGGTGAGCTGGAGGCGGACCTCCTTGCGCGTGGCCTTGCCACCCAGGGCATCGGTCTGTGTGCGGACCACCTGATAGGGCAACCGCTTCTTCAGCACGGGTGCCTTTCCGAACATGTAGGTTTCGAAGAGGCTATACACCTCGGGGCGGCGCTTCTTCTCCCATTGGCGGACGGTGGTGACCACCTCGCCATCGTGGCAAGTTAGCACCTCGGGCAAGATGTAGGAGGGCACCCGACTCTCGTCGTAGTTAGCACGGATGACATACTTCTCCTTGGGAGGAGCTGAGGGGTTGGGGCGCTGCTGGGCATACACCCAGGTGGCGCCTATCAGGCCACAGAAAGATAATAAGGCAGTTTTCATCGTTGGTATCGGTTATGATGTTTTGAATAGCAAGCGTATTACTTCACGCGACGAACGCCCTTGGGCAGCTTGACATCGCTCCGGACACTGCCATCAGCCTGCTTGCGATGGCTCACCTCGATGACGCCCCAGGGGGTGGGATAGGTTCCTTTGGCCCACTCCAGATTCTCCAGGTGAGGTTCGATACGGACCAGCTTGCGCTCTACGTCCACCATCTGCACGCCCAGCACGTGGTCGGAAAGCCAGGCCGTGGGACCCGACGCCCAGCCATGGCAAAGGCTATGGCGAAAGCCGGGATAGCAGTAGGCACCAAAGTCGCCGTGGATGTCCTTCTTGCCGGCGGGGACAGGCTCGTCTATCGGAGCGGCATTGGGCAGCCAGTCGAGATTGAAATCCTCCCAAAAGGTGGTCGCTCCCAGGTCGAGCATCGCGCCCCAGAAGGAGCGGATGATGTCGAGAGCCTTGCCATACTCGCCCGCTTTGGCCAATGCCTCCAGCATGTAGTAACCATAAAAGGTGGAGAAACCCTTGCCTCCGCCCACGACCACCACTTCGTCGCAAGCCTGCTTGGCATCCATCACTCCGGCCAGCGCCATGAGCGAGGCGGCCTGCTTCAGGTCATGATGAGGCAATGTCTTCAGCTTCATCCGACGGATGATGTCTTCACACAGACGGGCATCGGCGGCATTTCCCAGCTTCTCCGAGAGCTTGCAGGCATCCTGCATGGCCCAGACTATGAGAGCCCGATAGCCGGCCTCTACACCGGCCGGATTGCCGCTGGAGGGCCAGTCGAGGAAGCGATGAGGAGCCAGAGTCTCGTTGCCCTGTTCGTCCACCTTCTCGCTCACCTGGTGAATCAGTCCGCTGATGTAGTCGGCATGACGACGGAGAAACTCCTTGTCGCCCGTCTGGCGGTACCACTCATACTGGTTGATGAGGTACCACATGCTGTAGGCACTCATGCCGTTCATCCAGCCCGGCAGGGGGAACTGGCGGCAGGCCAGATCCAGACTCTTGGGTATCACTTCGTTGTAGCCGAAGACGCGGCTGATGGTCATCAGCTCAGGGTGCATGTCGCCCAGCCAGACCAAGCGGTCGCGCTTGATGCCGTCCCACAGATACTCCTGCATGTTGAGGTGCACCGTATAGGCACCGGTCATCCAAATACGGTTGAGCCGCTCGTCACTACTCTCGAACGAGCCTAGGTAAGGGATGTCGCGATAGCGCAAGATGGCCGACACCTCCTTGAGAGCGATGGTAGTGTTGCTCTGCAGCAGGTCGATGCGCACGAAGCGAAAGACCGTATTGCC
>CAMGAL010000310.1 GCA_946007445.1 uncultured Mediterranea sp. | reverse complement strand
GGCGGTCGGCATGGCCAGCGAGCGGAGCGCCGGGGGTAGCGCAGTTGGCCTCGTAGCTGGAGTCATCGGCCTTGCGGGCACCCTTGCCCATCACGGTGTGGCCAATGATGAGGGTAGGACGTTCGGCTTCTGCCTGTGCCTCCTTCAGAGCCGTGCGGATGGCGTCGGGGTCATTGCCGTCGATGCAGATGACCTTCCAGCCCCACGATTCGTACTTCTTGGCCGTATCTTCGGTGGTGACAGCCTTGGTCTCGGTAGAGAGCTGGATGTCGTTGGAGTCGTAGAACATGATGAGGTTGTCCAGTCCCAGTGTGCCGGCAATGCGGCCTGCGCCTTGAGAAATCTCCTCCTGCACACCGCCATCGGATATATAGGCGTAGATGGTCTGGTTCATCACCTCGGGGAAGCGGGCCTTGAGGAACTTGGCGGCAATGGCTGCTCCCACAGCAAAGGTGTGGCCTTGTCCCAGGGGACCGGATGTATTCTCGATGCCACGTTCGATGTCACGCTCGGGGTGTCCGGGGGTGGGGGAGCCCCACTGGCGGAACTCCTTCAGTTCGTCCAGCGTAAACTTGCCGGCCAGTGCCAGTTGGGAGTAGAGCATGGGTGACATGTGGCCGGGGTCGAGGAAGAAGCGGTCGCGTCCTTCCCAAGCAGGATTCTCGGGGTCATACACCAGGAACTCCGAGAAGAGCACATTGACAAAGTCAGCGCCTCCCATGGCTCCACCAGGGTGACCTGAATTGGCCTTTTCCACCATGGATGCAGCCAAGATGCGGATGTTGTCGGCTGCGAGGTTCATCAGTTTCTTATCGTTCATTTTGTACTATGAGTTAAAGGGTTTGCTAATAAAATTGTTTCTCTAGTGAGGCAAAGGTAGTTTATAATATGGAATATACCAAGCCTCGACCGATTTTTACTGCAATTCGAGTGTCACGATGGACTTGGCGGGCAGTTGGATGGTCAGAATGCCGTTCTTTACTTTGGCATCGCGGAAGGGAGCAGGCTTCACCACATCGGGCTGCTCGAAGCTGTTGTAGTCGGTGAGCTGGGCAGAGGTCAGTATCTCGCCTATGGCCTTGGTAGCCTTCACACCGTTCAGATGGACAGTCACCTGCTGGGCGTTATCCACATCCACGTTGGAGAGGGAGAGGTGTACTTTGCCCTCCTTGTCTCGGGAGGCGGTGGCGCTGACCAAGGGAACCCGACGGCCGCCACGTACATCCACTGAGCTGCACTCCAGGTCAAGAGGCAGGTAGGTGGCATCCTGATGGACATTGTACATCTTGAAGACATAGTAGGTGGGTGTGAGCACCATCTTATCTTCCTTGGTGAGAATCATGGACTGCAGGACGTTGACGATTTGTGCGATGTTGCACATCTTCAGGCGTTCCGTGTACTTGTGGAAGATGTCGAGCGACAGAGAGGCCACGAAGGCATCGCGCAAGGTGTTCTGTTGGTAGAGGTGTCCGCGTATGGTGCCGGGTTCCTCGTCCCACCAGGTGCCCCACTCGTCGAGCAAGAGGGCAATCCGCTTCTGCTTGTCATACTGGTCCATAATGGCGATGTGGCGCTTCAGCACATCCTCTATCTCGCGGCACTTGCCCATCGTCCAGTAGTAGTCCTCTTTGCTGAAGTCGGTAGCCGAGCCTTTGCTGCCACTCCATCCGGACACGGTGTAGTAGTGGAGCGACAGACCCTCCATGCGGTGGCCTACGCGCTCCATAAGTACCTTCGTCCAGTTGTAGTCGTAGTCGCTGGCACCGCTAGCTATCTTGAACAGACGATTGCCGTCGTAGTTGCGGCAATAGGTGGAGTAGCGACGGTAGAGGTCGGAGTAATACTCGGGACGCATGCTGCCACCGCATCCCCAGCTTTCATTTCCTACGCCGAGATATTTCAATTTCCATGCTTTGTCGCGACCATTCTTACGGCGAAGGTTGGCCATAGGCGAGTCTCCTTCGCTGGTCATGTACTCCACCCACTTGGCCAGCTCTTCCACCGTGCCGCTGCCCACGTTGCCACTGATGTAAGGCTCACATCCCAGCAGTTCGCAGAGGTTGAGAAATTCGTGTGTGCCGAAGCTGTTGTCCTCGATGGTGCCTCCCCAGTTGTTGTTCACCATCTTGGGGCGGTTGGCTTTGGGACCTATGCCGTCCATCCAATGGTATTCGTCGGCAAAACAGCCGCCGGGCCAGCGCAACACAGGCACTTTCAACTCTTGCAGGGCATGGAGCACATCGTTGCGATAGCCCTGTGTGTTGGGGATGGGAGACTCTTCGCCCACCCATAGGCCACCGTAGATGCAGGTGCCCAGGTGTTCGGCAAACTGTCCGTAGATCTCTTTGGGGATAATCTGTTTGCCTTCATCGGCTTTCAGGGTGATGGTGGCACTCTTCTGTGCCGATGCAGAGAGGGTCAGCGTCAGTAGAGCAGCACTCAATAGAATTTTGTTTTTCATGATTTTATGGCTATTTGTTCAATGGATAAATGCTATTCAGGGACGGGAGAGTACCGCCCCTGAATAGCTTGTTTTTAGGCGAGGGCTTCTGTGGCTGCTTTCTCCACAGGAAGTCCTGCTTTGTAGCGTTCGATGTAGGCGTTGAATCCGGCTATCTCCTCGGGAGTGGGGGCAATCTCGCTGCCTTGGTCACCGGCAAAGACCTCTTGCTCTAAGTAGTCGGCCAGAGAGAGCTGCTTCGGGTTGTGCACCATGTAGCCGCCCAGCAGGGCAATGCCCCAGGCACCACCTTCGCCGGCAGTCTTCATGACCGAGATGGGAGAACTGAGTGCAGCGGCCAGTACGCGCTGGCCTACTCCCGGTGTCTTGAACAGACCTCCGTGGCCGGTGATGCGGTCTACCTGTACCTGCTCCTGATTGAACAAGATGTCGTTGCCTATCTTGAGCACACCGACCGAGGCATAGAGGTGGGTACGCATGAAGTTGGCGAGCGTGAAGGGATTCTCCGACGAACGGACAAAGAGGGGACGACCTTCTGCCAGACCGGTGACGGGTTCACCGGAGATGTAGTTGTAGGAGATCAGTCCGCCGCAGTCGGCATCGCCGGTCATGGCATGATTGTAGAGCTTGCCATAGATTTCACCCATATCGACGGGCACACCCAGCAGCTCCTGGTACTCCTTGAACAGATTGACCCAAGCATTGAGGTCGGAGGTGCAGGTGTTG
>CAMGAL010000309.1 GCA_946007445.1 uncultured Mediterranea sp. | reverse complement strand
GCAGCAGCGCGCTCCTCCTCTTTGCCGACCTGGTGCTGACCCAGCTACTGATGGGCTAAACGTTTGAAAATCAAAAAACTATCTCAAGGACATGATTGAACTCAAAGGACTCTATAAATCATTCGAAGGGCGCGATGTGCTGAAGGACATCAACGCCACCTTCGAGAATGGCAAGACCAACCGCATCATCGGCCAGAGCGGATCGGGCAAGACGGTGCTGATGAAGTGCATCGTGGGCCTGCTCACCCCCGAGCGGGGCAGCCTGCTCTACGACGACCGCAACTTCCTGACCATGGGCAAGCGGGAGAAGAAGGCCCTGCGCCGCGAGATGGGCATGATCTTCCAGAGTGCCGCCCTCTTCGACTCCATGACCGTGCTGGACAATGTGATGTTTCCGCTCAACATGTTCAGCAACGACACCCTGCGTGAGCGCGAGCGCCGCGCCATGTTCTGCCTGGACCGCGTAAACCTGTCGGAAGCCTACGACAAATATCCCGGCGAAATCAGTGGCGGTATGCAGAAGCGCGTAGCCATTGCCCGCGCCATTGCCCTGAAGCCGCAATACCTCTTCTGCGACGAGCCCAACTCCGGCCTCGACCCCAAGACCTCACTAGTCATCGACGAACTGATACACGACATCACCTGCGAGTATCAGATGACGACCCTCATCAACACCCACGACATGAACTCCGTGATGGGCATCGGCGAGAACATCGTCTTCATCTACGAGGGGAACAAGGAGTGGGAAGGCAACAAAGAACAAATCTTCACCTCTACCAACCAGCGGCTCAACGACTTCATCTTTGCCTCCGACTTCTTCCGCAAAGTGAAGGAAGCAGAGATGCAGAAGCGATAAAGCGCCCCCGTCATTTTATGCCAAGAGGGTTGTGCCAGCAATTTGGCACAACCCTCTTGTTTTATCCAAAGGAAGTCTGGCGCATTATTCGTACACCGTGTTCTGCGGGTCGAAGTTGGTCCAGCCCTCCAGCCAGTTGTCGCTGCTGTCCTTGAAGGCACCTATGTAGCCGCCGTTACCGTCGCTCAACGCGGTCTGCGGGCAGTAGTTCTGACCGGTCTTCATGGGGTCGGTGAGCTTCAGCGCTGCCTCGCTCTCAGCCACGCGGTTGTTGATGGAGCTCTTGAAGCCGCCTGCCTCGTTGAGGAAGAACTCATGAGAGAAGGAGAAGCGGGTCTCGCCCTCGGCAATGGTCTTGCCATCGGCCGAATAGAGGTCGTCGTAGATTTTGTTGCCATCGCTGCCCAAAACGCCCATACCGGCAAAGAGCAGGTTCTTCAGTGTGAACAAGCCATCCTTGGCATACTGCGGAGTGCTGCCCTTCTCCCCATCGAGGATGAGTCCTACGGGATAGCCCACGGCCAGTGCATTCTCCACATTCAGGCGGCTGCTGCGACGTATATGCATGGCCGACTGGAACTTGCCCAGCTTGGAGTTGTTGTTGGGATAGACCGCACCGGCGGTGATGTAGTCGGAGTTGTTCTGGAAGTCACTGTTATTGGCAGTCATGGGGCCGATGAAGGTGACATTTTTGAAAGTGGCGTTGGTGAAGGGCGTGGTCTCCGTACCGCTGGCATTGTTGTCGCTCTCGAAGCCGTTGCTCTGCGAGGTGTCGGCAATGCGCGGGTCGCGGATGGAGAGGGCATACTGCACGGTGCCGCTGAATCCGTTGTCGGTATCGAACTCATCGTCCCAGCCCTTGTAGGCCACGAGGTACTGGCAGTTCACTGCTCCGCCAAACCACTCGTAGGAGTCGTCGTTGGTGTAGGACACCTGCAGGTGGTCGATGGTGGTACCGCGGCCTACCGAGCCGAAGGTGATGCCGTTGATCTCCTTGTCAGTCTCAAAGGGATAGCCGGCAAACTCTACGCGGATGTACTGGTAGATACCGGAGTTGTCGTTGTCGTCTGTGCCGCCGCTCTTGGTACGCGCTCCACCCACAGTCTGCTTGTTGCCCTCGTTGTTGGCAGCCTTACCACAGATAATCAGGCCACCCCAGTCGCCGGGACGACGATTACCGGGAGCCTCTTCCGAGGTCATCACGATGGGCTCGTTCTTGGTGCCGCGCATCTCCACATAGCCGCCCGGCTCTACGATGAGGGTAGCCTTGGTCTGCTTGTCGCCCTTGATGATGGTACCGGCCGGGATGGTCAGCTTGGCACCCTCGGCCACATAGACCCATCCCTTCAGCAGGTAGGTGCCTTTCGGCAACGTGACATTGCCGGTGAACTCAAACTCCTGGTCGCCATTGCCCAGCTCGGTGCCGTTGTTGAACAGGATGCCGGCGCTGGAGGCGGTGGTGCCTTTATAGGTCACTTCGGGATCTTCGGCTTCGGGAGTAGCGGGGTCGTCGTTGTCGTCAGAGCAGGCGGTCACCATCGTGCCGGCCAGCAGGGCGATGCCCCACAGCAGTTGTTTTCCAAACAAGTTAAATTCTTTCTTCATTTTCTCAATCATTTGGTTATACAATCTTTTTCCTATAAGGGGTTAATTAAAAGCATATACGATGGAAATCTGGAAGTTACGACCCGGCTTGTAGCTGCGTGTCACTTCTGAGAGGGTCTGCTTCTTGCCGTTGATGACTACATCTTCAAACTGCTTGAAGTAGATGCGCTCGGCCAGCAGGTCGCGGATGCCGGCCTTCAGCTCCCAGCGTCCGAAGCCCTTGCCCAACGAGAGGTCGATGCTGTTGCGGGGCATCTCGTAGGAACTGGGTATGTTGCGGGCATCGCCCTCCGAAGAGCTGCCATAGCGGTTGCCCACGCCGATGATGCGCTTGCCTATGCGGTTGTAAAGGAGGGCGGCATTCCAGCGGCGTTGCGGTTCGTTGTAGAAGAGGCCCAAGTTGAGGAGGTAGGGCGACTGTCCCTGCATGGGACGGTCTACGTCGTTGGTTCCTTCGTCAAACTGCACCTTGCTCTTGATCCAGGCTCCGTTGAAATTGACGCTGAAGTTCTTCAGGCCGATGTCGGCCAGGCTTTTGCGGATGTCCACCTCGATGCCGTAGTTGTTGGCACCGCGTGCGTTGATGTAGGAGTAGATGGGGTCGGTGCCTCCCGCCATGGTGTAAGTCCACTCGATGGGATTCTTGAAATGCTTGTAGAAGAGGGCTACCGAAATCTGCTCTCCCTGAGCGGGATACCACTCGTACCGCAGGTCGAGGTTGTCTACGTAGGCAG
>CAMGAL010000308.1 GCA_946007445.1 uncultured Mediterranea sp. | reverse complement strand
TGCGGCAAAGCCGGCCAATGCGTCGGGCATATCGACACCGTCGGCCGAGAAGAGGATGATATTGACATATACCTCTGCATGGAAATTGTCGGGGAAGAGGGGGCGTAGAGCACGGTCTACCAGACGGCAAGTCAGGATTTCGTAGTCCGAAGCACGGCCTTCACGCTTGGTGAAGCCGCCGGGGAAACGGCCGAATGCGGAAAATTTCTCTTTGTACTCTACCTGAAGCGGCATAAAATCTGTTCCGGGAACTGCGTCCTTGGCGGCACAAACAGTAGCCAACAGCATGGTGTTGCCCATGGTCAGCATCACAGATCCGTCTGCCTGTTTTGCCAGCTTTCCCGTTTCGAGCTTGATGGTTCTTCCATCGGGCAGCTCGATTGTCTTAACAATTGGGTTGATCATAAAAAATTAAATATATCTCGTTTCTTTTCAAAATGCGGGCAAAGATACATATTTTATTTAGGTGAACTGGTGCAAATGAACTAAAAAGTTTGGCAATTTGTCGTTTTTTCAGGTTTCGCCACCGAAGATAGCCGAAAAATGCTTTGACTAAACCCGAAAAAACGTATATTTGCACCGCCTTTTTGGCAACAACAAACCTAACATTCAAGGAAAAGATGAAGAAACTTACCACATGCGCGTTGGCTGCCGCACTCCTGACAGCCTGCAACAGCGAACCGACCTTCACGGTGGAAGGCCACGTCACGGGTGCCGATGACAAGATGCTCTATCTGGAGGCATCCGCTCTGGAGGGCATTGTCCCGTTGGACTCTGTCAAATTGGGCAGCAGCGGCTCGTTCAGCTTCAAGCAGCCGCAGCCCGAATCGCCTGAGTTCTACCGCCTGCGCGTGGAGGACAAGGTCATCAACTTCTCGGTCGATTCCACAGAGACCGTGGCCGTCCAGGCCCAATGGGCCGACTTTGCCACCGCTTACCAGGTGGAGGGCTCGCCCAACAGCACCAAGATCAAGCAACTCACGCTGAAGCAGACCGCCCTGCAGGGCAACGTCAACCGTCTGCTGCAGGATATGCGGGCCAACAAGCTGCCCGCCACCCAGTTCGAAGACAGCCTGGCCTCCCTGCTCCAGCGCTACAAGGACGAGGTGAAGCGAAGCTACATCTTTGCCGCGCCCAATACGGCTGCCGCCTACTTCGCCCTCTTCCAGAAGCTGAACGGCTACCTCATTTTCGACCCCCTCAACAACCGCGACGACATCAAGTGCTTCGCGGCCGTAGCCACCAGCCTCAACAACTACTACCCCCATGCCTTGCGCTCCAAGAACCTCTACAACATCGTCATCAAGGGCATGAACAATACGCGCCGCACGCAGCAGAAGGTGATTGACCTGCCCGAAGAGGCCATCTCCGAGACCAGCATCATCGACATCGCCCTGCGCGACCTCAAGGGCAACGTGCGCAAGATCACCGACCTGAAGGGCAAGGCCGTCATCCTCGACTTCACCATCTACCAGACCGCCGTGTCCGCTTCGCACAACTACATGCTGAGCGACCTCTACCAGAAGTATGCCTCACAGGGACTGGAGATCTATCAGGTGTCGCTCGATGCCGACGAGCACTACTGGAAGACCGTGGCCGACAACCTGCCTTGGATCTGCGTGCGCGACGCCAACGGCATCTACTCCCAGTTTGCCTCTATCTATAATGTGCAGAGCGTGCCCACCCTCTTCCTCATCTCGCGTGGCAACGAGCTCAAAGCCCGCAGCGAGGAAATCAAGGACCTGGAAGCATCCGTCAAGGCACTGCTCTGAAAAACATGTTGAAAAGCAGGTCAAAAAGCTTGGAAGGCATCGTTTAAAAGCCTACCTTTGCAGCAGAAATAAGAGAAAAAAGGGTTCCAACATCTACCATGTTGGGATTCTTTTTTGTTTATGCCTTTTTTAATAGTAATAATAACAAAAAGAAATAGGAGGAAACACAGTATGGCTTACATGTCAGAAGAGGGCTACAACAAGTTGGTAGCCGAATTGAAACACTTAGAAGCAGTAGAGCGCCCGAAGATCATTCAGGCCATTGCCGAAGCCCGCGACAAGGGCGACCTGTCCGAAAACGCCGAATACGATGCCGCCAAGGAGGCACAAGGCATGTTGGAGTCCAAGATCAACAAGCTCAAGTCCGTCATTGCCGACGCCAAGATTATCGACGAGTCGAAGCTCAAGACCGACTCCGTGCAGATACTCAACAAGGTAGAGCTGAAGAACGTGAAGAACGGCGCCAAGATGACCTACACCATCGTGTCGGAGAGCGAGGCCAACCTGAAGGAGGGCAAAATCTCGGTCAACACCCCGATAGCCCAAGGCCTGCTGGGCAAGAAAGTAGGCGATGTGGCCGAAATCAAGGTGCCCCAAGGCATGATTCACCTCGAGGTAGTCAGCATATCATTTTGAACAGAAGGCAGCCCCGTCCTGAGTGCGGGTCTGCCTTCTTGTTTCATCCCCCATATATCAACCCTCAAAAACCACACTATCATTATGGCAACGATATTCAGCAGAATCGTGGCAGGCGAAATCCCCTGCTACAAGGTGGCAGAAGACGAACGCTTCTTTGCCTTCCTGGACATCAATCCGCTGGCGAAAGGCCACACGTTGGTCATCCCCAAGCAGGAAGTGGACTATCTCTTTGACCTCAGCGATGCCGACCTGGCCGCCATGCAGGTCTTCGCCAAGCACATCGCCCTGGCCATCGGCAAAGCCTTCCCCTGCCGCAAGGTCGGTCAGGCCGTGCTCGGCCTCGAAGTGCCCCATGCCCACATCCATCTGGTGCCCATGCAGAGCGAGAAAGACATGCTCTTCTCCAATCCCAAGTTGAAGCTCACCGACCAAGAGTTCCAGGCCGTGGCAGCCGCCATTCGTGCCGAGCTCTGATTTTCCTCCACCGAGCGACAAAAAAGACAGCGCCCGCTTCTCCTCCTGAAGTGGACGCTGTCCCTTTTTTTGTAGCCCGGCATGAACCTGTCCGCTGCCGGCCACTCTCTCCCGGCCGCCCTTCTTACTGGCAGGCCGCCACGCCCAGCGCGCCGGCAATGGCCGATGCCACGGCAATGATGACCTTCAGCACGATGTCCCAGGTCAAGGACTTCTTCTTCTCGTTTTCCATAAGCATTTCTGTTTTGTTTGTTGTTGTTTTTAGGGGAACACAGAGACACAAAGTCACAAAGTTTTAAATTTTTAATTTTAAA
>CAMGAL010000307.1 GCA_946007445.1 uncultured Mediterranea sp. | reverse complement strand
ACCCTCTGATTAACAGTCAGATGCTCTAACCGACTGAGCTAACGAAGAATGTTTTTTTCTCAAATGCGGTGCAAAAGTAATAGGATATTTTGAAATATGCAATATCTTTGCAAAAAATTTTAGTGAAATGGATAAAATAATTGGTTTGGGCAATGCCTTGGTCGATGCCTTAGTAATGCTCGACGACGATAATATATTGGCAAAGCTGGGGCTCCGAAAGGGAGCTATGACGCTGATTGACAGAGAGAAATATGGGCTGATAAGCGAGATGTTCAGCCATCGGAAGGCCTATCGCTCCACGGGAGGCTCGGCAGGCAATGCCATGACGGCCTTGGCCTCGATGGGAGCAGAGGTAGGCTTCGTAGGCAAAGTGGGCCGGGACGAAAACGGCCGCTTCTTCGGCGAGAGTCTGGAGAAGCACGGCATCGAAAGCCACCTGCTGGTGGACGAGGAACTGCCCTCGGGGGTAGCCTCCACCTTCATCGCCACCGATGGCGAACGCACCTTCGGCTCCTATCTGGGTGCGGCGGCCCTTCTGAAGGCCTCCGACTTCAACCTGGAACTCTTCAAGGGATATGCCTACCTGCTGGTGGAGGGCTACCTCGTGCAAGACCACGATGCCATCCTGCAAGCCATCGAGCTGGCACGGCAGGCGGGACTGCAGGTGTGCATCGACCTCTCGTCGTGCAACCTCGTGGAGGCAGAGCGCGACTTCTTCACCCTGCTCATCAACAAGTATGTGGACATCGTGCTGGCCAATGAGGAGGAGGCACAGGCCTTCACCGGACAGGCGGCGGAGCAGGCTGTGGATACCATCGGGCAGATGTGCAGCATAGCCATCGTGAAGCGCGGCGCCCGCGGCGCCCTCATCCGTAAGGGGACGGAGCGCATCGACGTGCCTGCAGTAGCCGTCAGCCAGGTGGTAGACACCACGGGAGCGGGCGACTTCTTTGCCGCCGGATTCCTGTACGGACTGGTGTCGGGCTGTCCGCTACCTAAGTGCGGACTCATCGGTGCCACGGTAGCCGCCGAGGTGGTGCAAATCGTGGGTACCACACTGCCGGCCGAGAGCTGGGAGAGAATTAACCGGACTATTCACCAAATCAAGATAGACTGAACCATGAAGAGACGCTTCATACCGGGCCTGATGGTCCTCACCGTGGCAGGCATCTGCCTCTGCCTGCTGGCTTTCAAGAGCGGCGGCAACCGTATGTTCCAGCTGGCCAAGAACCTCGACATCTTCAGTGCCGTGGTCAAGGAGCTGGACCTGTTCTATGTAGACTCCATCGATGCCAACAAGATGATACGCGAAGGCATCGACGAGATGCTCTACGGACTGGATCCCTACACGGTATACTACCCAGAAGATGACCGCGACGAGCTGGACCAGATGCTGAAGAACTCCTACGGGGGCATAGGCTCCATCATCTCGTGGAACAGCAAGCTGGACTACAGCGTCATCAACGAGCCCTATGAGGGGATGCCGGCCGACAAGGCCGGACTGAAGGCCGGCGACATCCTACTGGAGCTGGACGGCAAGAACCTGAAGGGACTGGGCAACGAGAAGGTGAGCGAAATGCTCCGTGGACAGATAGGCACGCGCTTCCACCTGAAGGTGCAACGCCCGGGCACGAAGAAACCGCTGGAGATGGAGATTGTGCGCGGCAGCATCGAACTGCCCATCATACCTTATTATACGAAAATGGAGCAAGGAGTGGGCTACATCAACCTCAGCACCTTCTCCGGCAAGCCCTCCAAGGAGTTCCGCAAGGCGTTCCTCGACCTGAAGAAGCAGGGCATCACCTCGCTGGTCATCGACCTGCGCGGCAACGGGGGCGGACTGCTGGACGAAGCCATCGAGATAGCCAACTTCTTCCTGCCCCGGGGCAAGGTGCTGGTCACCACCAAAGGAAAGTCGCGCCAGGTGAGCGACACCTACAAGACACAACGCGAGCCGCTCGATGTCGAGATGCCGCTGGCCGTGCTGGTAAGCAGCGCCACGGCCTCCTCGTCGGAGATTCTGGCCGGCTCGCTGCAAGACCTCGACCGGGCGGTCATCATCGGCACACGCACCTTTGGCAAGGGACTGGTACAGACCACCCGTCCGCTGCCCTACGGAGGAGCCATGAAGCTCACCACCTCCAAGTACTACATCCCGAGCGGACGTTGCGTGCAGGCCATCGACTATGCCCACCGCAACGAAGATGGCAGTGTGGGACGCATTGCCGACAGCCTCACCACGGTGTTCCATACAGCAGCAGGGCGTGAGGTGCGCGACGGCGGAGGCATCCTGCCCGACATCGTGAACGAGCGAGAGAAGCTGCCCAACATCCTCTACTACCTGACGACCGACCTCGTGATATTCGACTACGCCACGCAGTACTGCCTGCAGCACCCCACCATCGCCGCACCCGAGGCATTCAGCCTGAGCGACGAGGAGTATGAGGCCTTCAAGGCCTTCGTCAAGGAGAAGGATTTCAAGTACGACCAGCAGACGGAGAAGATGCTGAAGAGTCTGAAAGAGCTGGCCCAGTTTGAAGGCTATCTGGAGACAGCCTCCGCCGAGTTTGATGCCTTGGAGCAGAAGTTGCAGCACAACTTGGAGCACGACCTGGACTACAACGCCCGCCTCATCAAGGAGGCTCTGTGCGAGGAGATTGTGAAGCGCTACTACTACCAGCGCGGCAGCATCATCGAGCAGCTGAAGGAGGATGCCGACTTGAAGTCAGCCCTCCGCGTATTGACGGATCCGACCGAGTACCGCCGGATCTTGTCGGTGAAGGAGGAGAGTTAGATGGAACCCAACAAACTACATATACTGCAACGCGCAGTTAGCAGGATTGCACCTTCCACTCGGCGATGGTGCGGGTCTCGGACGAGAAGTTCATGCCGATGCGGATGATTTGGCGAGGGTCGGTGGCGTAGGGCTTGGCATAGCCTTTGGTCTCAATCTGCTGCAGGGCCTCATCGGCACTGCCGTCCATCTTGAACTCCAGGATGTAGACATACTCCTTCATCTCCAGCGTGCAGTCTACCCGGCCATAGCTCTGCCGGTCTTCCACCCGGATGGCCTGGCAATAAACACCTATCAGACGCAGTATCAGGTAGAAGGTGTATTGGAAATGCTTTTCGGTCAGCTTGATGTCCTTCAGGGCCTCGTGGCTGTCGTAGGGGATGCTGGCGAGGAAGGCGGTGAGCGACTCGCAGA
>CAMGAL010000306.1 GCA_946007445.1 uncultured Mediterranea sp. | reverse complement strand
ACATAACCAACAAGCAACGGGCCATCTACATCGCGACATACCAGACGGAGTTGACGTTCAAGGCATCCGGCTAAAGCCAGACTTTCCACATCACCAGCAACACCTCTTGGAGCATCACCGACGTACCGACCTGGGTCACGCTGTCTGCCACGAGTGGAAAGGGCGATGCCGAGATTACGGTGTCTGCCACCAACAATGCCAGCACGCAGTCGCGAACCGCCACCATCCGGGTGTCCCAAGAGGGCCTGACCATCGGCAACAGCATCAGCCTGGAACAGGCCGGAAAGGCATTTGCCATCTCGCCCCAGTCCATGCTGTTTGAAGACACGGCAGGCCTCCAGACGCTGGAGATTACCGCCGAAGAGGCATGGAGCATCAGCAACGAAGCCACCTGGATATCACTATCTGCCACTTCGGGGGCCACCCATGCCTCCGTGACCGTGAGCGTGGCAGAAAACGAGAGCGAAACAGGCCGCGAGAGCACGGTGAACGTCACCATGCTGGACAAGACCCTGCACCTCACCATCAAACAGAAGGGCAAGGTGTTCGCCTTGGACGTAGATAGCAAGGAACTGCTTTTTCCCGCTTCGGGTGGGGACAAATCGCTGAGCATCAGCAGCAATACCTACTGGACGCTGACGGGCGCGCCCGGCTGGGCCACCTTGTCGAAAGAGAGTGGCAAAGGGGACGCGACTGTGACCGTCAGTGCCGGCGAGAATCCGAACACGACGGAGCGCACAGACACCTTGTATCTGAACTTGAAAGATAAAGCTGACCCCACGCTCATCGTACTGAAGCAGCAAGGGAAAACGCTGAAGCTCGACCCCCAGTCTCTCACTTTCTCCGACAAGAGCGACACCCAAACCATTCGCATCACGTCGGACGGCGCATGGACAGCCACCACAGAGACCGCATGGATCACCCTCTCGACGACATCGGGCACAGGAGATGGAACGATAGATGTCAGCGTAACAGAAAACATCTCCGATGCGGAAAGATATGGTACGGTCAGCGTGACCTTGGGAGACAAAACGGCCATCGTCCCGCGGGACGGGGGCGCACTCGGGGACGGCCCCGAGCAGAGCCCGCCCGTGGCCGACCTGTACCAGCCAAGGAGGAAGTTTCGACATCACCCTCTCGACCAATGACACGTGGAAAGCGTACGTAGAAGGTGAGGCCACCTGGATCACGCTATCCGCATCGAGCGGAAGCGAAGTGGCCAACCTAAAAGCCATCGTAGCCGACAATCCTTCGGTGAATGGCCGTACCGGCTATGTGGTCATAGAGAGCGACCACGCCCAAAACGTGCGGGTGAAGATCAGCCAAGATGCACGCTACCTGACCATAGACCACCAGACCCTGCTGTTCTATGCCAAGGGAGGAACCTCGGAGGCCGTCACGGTATCGACGGACGGCACCTACTCCATCACCTGCTCCGACGCGTGGTTTGCCGTCACCCAAACAGGCAACACCTTTACCGTCACGGCCATCGAGAATAGTACCGGCCAAGGACGAGCGGGCAGCATCACCATTGCCCTAACGGACTTGAAGGAGGGAAGCTATACCCTGACCATCCCTGTGACGCAACTTAGCAAGGACGGTGCGTTCTTCCGCAACGAGTATGGCGACGATGAGAACTACGACGAGAAGAATCCATCTTCCGTCCGACTGGAGATTCAGGGGTATGGGCCGGACAGCAACTTTGATACCAATCACTCCAACCAGGTATCGGTTACCATTACTTCCTTTAGCTCGGACAAGAATTGGGATGCCAATGTGGCCAAGCAATCCCTCTCCGTCACAGTTGTAGGATACAAGGATGATAGCAATTATGACCACCATAATTCGTCGTCAGCAGAGATCAACAAAACAGACTTTGGAAAAGATAACAATTGGCAATAACTAAAAAATACAGATATTTATGAGTTACATTCACTTACTTAGCAAAAGTGTCCTCTTGATGAGCCTAGTGTGTGGCATCGCCGCCTGCTCGGAGGATCAGTTATCGGATATCCCATCCGAAGAGAAGACAGAAGAGAGCGAAGTCCATACACTGAAGATGAATCTCGTGGGTGGCGTAGTAGGGTATGACCGGCAGGGGCAGACCCGGGCAGAGACACGAGCTACGTCGTGGAAAGAGGGCGACAGGATTTACATCCTCTTCTACAATGGAGATTCTACCATCCCCGGCGAAGCGACTTACAGTGCCAGCAATGGATGGACGGTCAGCTTCAGTGGCAATTTGGCTACCGGGTCGGAGTTGAAGTGCGAGACGCGCTACTTCGTCAATGCCACCTCCTCTACGAGCACCCAAGTGACCCTCCATGCCAATCCGGAGATTTATGAAGCCCCAGCGGCCCTCTACACCTACCAGGACAACGCCCTGCTGGTGAAGACTAACCTTAGCCCCAAGACGGGTCGTATTCGGTTTACGGGTCAGACGGGTGACACGATACAGGTCAGAGGCATCACCACCTATACCACTTATTTGGCAGAAACCAATCACTTCACCACATCCAATGAACTGATTACTGCCGCTGTAAACACCAATGGCAGTACCCCTTACCTCTACGGATATTTTGCGGAGGAGAAACACACCATAGGATTGATTGGCGCCGACTGCGCCTTCACACGCGAGTGTACGGCCGAGGTACTGAAAGCAGGCGAAAGCGGCTATATGGCGATTCCCACAGAGAAACAACACAATAACTGGCAAAGCGGACTCTACGTGACAGCCAGTGGCGTGGAGTTCAAAATGATACCGGTATCCGGCTACAGCGATGGTTTCTATCTGATAGGGGAAACCGAGGTGACGGAAGCCCTCTATAAAAGCGTCAACGGAACGGCATCAACTTCTCAATTGCCTGTATCAAGTATCAGTTATAGTAACATGACGGCCTTTATCAACATAATCAACTTTGATACAAAACTCCAGTTTGGTTTACCTTCTGCCGCTCAGTGGAAGTATGCCGCCAAAGGAGGCAAATATAGCCAAGGCTACAACTATTCAGGAAGTGATACACCGGGAGATGTAGCTTGGTATTCGGGGAATGCCTCTGCCAAGCAACCCGTAAAGGGAAAAGCGCCTAATGAGTTAGGCATCTACGATATGAGTGGCAATGTGCAGGAAATGACAACAGAAAAAACCAATAGTTATTTTTATCCTTATGGTGGCTCGTTTACAGATGCAGCCTCATCTTGTACTGTGAACAGCCGAAACACATCTGTATATTATTGA
>CAMGAL010000305.1 GCA_946007445.1 uncultured Mediterranea sp. | reverse complement strand
TGATTGCACGAAAATAGCTATATTTGTGGCGTATTACTAACTTCGTGAAATCATCCATAGGCTATGAGTATTCTTACCTCCATATATCAAAAACTATCAGGTGCTTTATGCAGAACCTCCAAAAGGCATGTGCCGTTGCCTGTGCTTCCTGACCTGCCTGCGCTTCCTGACCTGCCTGAAGTGAGGGAGTTTGCCTTGAACGGCTGGGAGCTGGGGGAAACCCATGGCCTGCCCCATTGGCAAAGGGTGGAGCGCAATGGAATCCTGCTGAGTATGCAGGACGGTCGTATCCGAGAGGATATAGATATCCAGGTGGTTCGTTATTTTGCTTATCTGCATGACAAATGCCGTCGGAATAATGGGCCTGATTGGGAGCATGGAAGCCGGGCTGCGGATCTGATACCAACCATACGAACCACGATACTGAGGGAGCTGACCAATGAGGAGGTGGGGCTGTTGGAAAAAGCCTGCCGATACCATACGACAGAGCGGAGGATGGGGAACCCGACCATTGATGTCTGCTTTGATGCGGACCGATTGGATTTGGGTAGGGTAGGGGTACGGCCTAACCCGAAGCTGATGGCTACGGAACAGGGTGCCTACTTCGCGGCGAACATCCATTTGCTGGAGCTATAAAAAAAGGAGATGAACACCTTGGTATTCATCTCCCTTGTCTTGTGGAGCGTATGAGACTCGAACTCATCACCTCGACACTGCCAGTGTCGCGCTCTAGCCAGATGAGCTAACGCCCCTTTCTAAATCGTTTGCACGACTTCTTTTTGATTTTGACGCTGCAAAGATAGAGGTTTTTTCGGAAATAATCGCTATGTTTGCAAAAAAATTATTCAAAATAGCGATTTTTTTTAGTTTATGCTGATTTATAATACGACATATCAGGTGGATGAGGGGCAAGAAAAGTACTTCCTCATCTGGATGAAGGAGCACTTTCTGCCCGAGGTGGAGAAGCATGGCGCACTGAAGATGCCACGCATCTTGAAGGTGCTGAGCCATCGCGACGAGGGCAGTTGCTATTCGGTGCAGTTTGAGGTGGAGAACTCGGCCTTGCTGCATCGCTGGCACCTGGAGCAGGGACTGGCGCTCCAGGCCGAGATGCTGCGGATGTTTAAGGATAAGGTGGTGGGATTTCCCACCCTGATGGAGGTGGTGCCGTGATACAACCGGTGAAGGAGAAAATCATCATGGGCATCGACCCGGGTACCACCATCATGGGTTATGGCGTGATTCGGGTGACCGGCACGAAGGCCGAAATGGTGGCGATGGGCATCATCGACCTGCGGAAGATGAGCGACCACTACTTGAAGTTGCGGCATATCCATCAGCGGGTATTGAGCCTCATCGAGAGCTACTTGCCCGACGAACTGGCCATCGAGGCTCCCTTTTTTGGCAAGAATGTGCAGTCGATGCTGAAGTTAGGGAGGGCTCAGGGAGTGGCCATGTCGGCGGCCTTGGAGCGGGACATCCCCATCACGGAGTATGCGCCGCTGAAAATCAAGATGGCCATCACCGGCAACGGACAGGCGTCGAAAGAACAGGTGGCTGACATGTTGCAGCGGATGCTGCACATCGCCAAGCAGGATATGCCTACCTTCATGGATGCTACCGACGCCTTGGGAGCCGCCTACTGCCACTACTTGCAGATGGGGCGGCCGGTGACGGAGAAGAGCTACCGGGGATGGAAGGACTTTGTGGCCAAGAATCCCGACAAGGTCAAGAAATGAAGAATAGAAAATTTAATTTATATATTATGAAAATCAACAGTTTAGCCATTATCGGCGTGGCAGCTGCCACCATGACAGGATGCTCGTCGTCCAAGACTGAGTATGCCTCGTACGAACTCTACCCTGTGCGTACAGACAACCTGACGGAGATGGAGTACACTCCGCAAAGCACTACTTTCACCCTCTGGGCTCCTACGGCCGACGAGGTGCGCGTGCTGCTCTACAACGAAGGCAACGGCGGACATGCCTACGAAACCATTCAGATGCAGGCGGCTCAGGAGGGCACCTGGAAGGCTACATCCAACCAGGACCTGATGGGCAAGTTCTACACCTTTAATATTAAGGTGGACGGCAAATGGCTGGGCGACACGCCGGGCATCAATGCCCATGCGGTGGGTGTGAACGGCAAGCGGGCGGCCATCATCGACTGGGAGTCGACCAATCCCGAGGGGTGGGAGCAGGACCAGCGCCCGGCTTTGGCTTCGCCTGCCGACGTTATCCTCTATGAGATGCACCACCGCGACTTCTCTATCTCGGCCACATCGGGGGTGGAGCACAAAGGCAAGTTCCTGGCGCTGACCGAGGCCGGTACTCGCTCGCCGCAGGGGTTGGCTACGGGCATTGACCACCTGAAGGAGCTGGGCGTCACGCATGTACACCTGCTCCCCTCCTACGACTATGCCTCGGTGGACGAGACCAAGCTGGATGAAAACCGATATAACTGGGGCTATGACCCGCAGAACTACAACGTGCCCGATGGCTCGTATTCGACCGACCCCTTCGACCCGGCTGCCCGCATCCGCGAGTTCAAGGAGATGGTGCTGGCGCTGCATAGAGCAGGCATCCGCGTGGTGCTGGATGTGGTGTACAACCATACGTTCAATACGCAGGACAGCAACTTCGAGCGCACCGTGCCCGGCTACTTCTACCGGCAGAATGCCGAAGGTGGCTTTGCCGACGCTTCGGGTTGCGGCAACGAGACGGCCAGCAACCGGGCCATGATGCGCCGCTACATGGTGGAGAGTGTGAAGTACTGGATTAACGAGTATCACCTGGATGGCTTCCGCTTCGACCTGATGGGCATCCACGACATCGAGACGATGAACGAAATCCGCCGGGTAGCAACGGCCATCGATCCTACCATATTTATATATGGTGAGGGTTGGGCGGCCCAGGCCCCCCAGATGCCTGCCGACTCGCTGGCCATGAAGGCCAACACACATCGGATGCCGGGCATTGCCGCCTTCAGCGATGAAATCCGCGATGGCCTCCGCGGCCCCTTCAACGACAATAGCCAGGGTGCCTTCCTGGTGGGCAAGCCGGGCTTCGAGGAGAGTGTCAAGTTTGGCCTGGTGGGAGCCGTGCAGCACCCGCAGGTGTGCAACGACTCGGTGAACTACAGTCAGGCTCCTTGGGCTGCCCAGCCCACGCAGATGATTAGCAACATCTCCAGCCACAACCACATGACACAGAAGGACCCGAACCACCCCACCAAACCCCAA
>CAMGAL010000304.1 GCA_946007445.1 uncultured Mediterranea sp. | reverse complement strand
TCTCAGCACGGCGGTTTTCAAGACCGCTGTAATCGACCACTCTACCATCTCTCCTAAGGGCTTATCAGTAGTGGTTTTCTTGAAAAGCGGTGCAAAGGTACGACTATTTTTCAATTCTGCAAGCCTTTTAGACCGTTTTTTCATAAATTAGTCGTAATTTTGCCGCTATGATATATCCACAAAACTTTGAACAGAAAATAGGTTTCGACCATATACGCCTGATGCTGAGGGAGAAGTGCCTCAGCTCACTGGGTGAAGAACGGGTAGGGGAGATGGCCTTCAGCGACAGCTTTGTCGAGGTAGAAGAGCGGCTGGAGCAGACGGACGAGATGATGCGCATCCAGCAGCAGGAGGATGACTTCCCGGCTCAATACTATTTTGACGTGCGTCCATCGTTGAAGCGCATCAGAGTGGAGGGCATGTACCTGGATGAACAGGAGTTGTTTGACCTGCGGCGTTCGCTGGAGACGATACGCGACATCGTGCGATTCTTCCAGCGGAATGATGACGACCAGGACGTGGGACAGACTCCCTATCCGCGTCTCTCCCTATTGGCCGGAGACATCGAGGCATTTCCGAAGTTGATAGCCCGCATCAATGCCATTCTTTCGCCTTATGGCAAGATGAAAGACAGCGCTTCGCCCGAGCTGGCACGCATCCGGCGTGAGCTAGCCTCGACGATGAACAGCATCTCGCGTTCGCTGAACAGCATCTTGCGCAGCGCGCAAAGCGAGGGGGTGGTGGACAAGGATGTAGCACCGACCATGCGCGACGGCCGGTTGGTAATTCCTGTGGCTCCTGCCCTGAAGCGGAAAATCAAGGGCATCGTACACGACGAGTCGGCCAGTGGCAAGACGGTCTTCATCGAGCCGGCCGAGGTGGTGGAGGCCAACAACCGTATCCGCGAGCTGGAGAGCGATGAGCGGCGCGAAATCATCCGCATCCTGATGGAGTTTTCGGCCCAGCTCAGACCGGTGGTACCGCAGGTGTTGCTCTCCTACGACTTTTTGTCGGAGATAGACTTTATCCGTGCCAAGGCCTTGCTGGCCATCCAGATGCAGGCCTTAAAGCCGGCTTTGGAGAGGCGACAGATGCTGGACTGGGTGCAGGCCGTGCATCCCTTGTTGCAACAGTCGCTGGCCAAGCATGGCAAACGGGTGGTGCCGCTGGATCTGACCCTGGACGAGGAGCGGCGCATCCTGCTCATCTCAGGTCCCAATGCAGGCGGCAAGTCGGTGTGCCTCAAGACAGTGGGGCTGCTACAATATATGTTGCAGTGCGGATTGCTGATTCCCCTTCAGGAATGTAGCCATGCCGGCTTGTTTGGCAGCATCTTCATCGACATCGGTGACGAGCAGAGCATCGAGGACGACCTGAGCACCTACTCCTCGCACCTGACCAACATGAAGGTGATGCTCAAGCAGTGCGACCACCGCAGCTTGATTCTGATAGATGAATTCGGAGGGGGCACCGAGCCTCAGATAGGTGGAGCCATTGCCGAAGCAGTGCTGAAGAGGCTCAACGAGAAGCAGACCTACGGCGTCATCACCACCCACTATCAGAACTTGAAGCATTTTGCCGACGAGCATGAGGGCATTGTCAATGGAGCCATGCTCTACGACCGCCATCGGATGCAGGCCCTCTTCCAACTGCAGGTGGGACAGCCGGGCAGCTCGTTTGCCGTGGAGATAGCCCGCAAGATAGGTTTGCCTGAAGAGGTGATAGCCGATGCTTCCGACATTGTGGGCAGCGACTACATACAGAGCGACAAGTTTCTGCAAGACATCGTGCGCGACAAGCGCTACTGGGAGAACAAGCGTCAGAACATCCGCCAGCGTGAGAAACAGATGGAGGAGACGCTGGCGCGCTATCAGCACGACATGGAGGAGCTGCAGCGTCAGCGCAAGGAGATACTGGCCAAGGCGCGCGAGGAGGCCGAGCGGATGATGAGCGAGGCCAATGCACGCATTGAGAACACCATACGAACCATCAAGGAGGCGCAAGCCGAGAAGGAGCGGACCCGACAGGCGCGGCAGGAGCTGACCGACTTCCGTGCCGAGATGGAGGAGCGCACGGCGCAAGAGACCGAGGACAAGATAGCCCGGCAGATGGAACGACTGAGGCAGAGGCAGGCCCGAAAGCAGGAGCGCAAAGCCAAGGGAAAGGAGGGGAAAGAACTCTCGCCCGAAGAAGTGGCGGCGCAGCAGGAGCGTGCCGAGGCCGAACGACTGGCGGCCATCGTGCCCGGTGTGGCTGTCCGCATGAAGGGACAGACGGCCGTGGGCGAAGTGCTGGAGGTGAGCGGAAAGCAGGCTGTGGTGGCCTTTGGCAGTCTGAAGACATCCGTGAAGCTGGACCGGCTGGAGCGGACGCAGGCACAGCCCCGACAGGCCGATCTGGCCACCAAGAGCACCTTTGTGAGCAGCCAGACGCAAGATGCCATCTACGAGAAGAAGCTCCACTTCAAGCAGGACATCGACGTGAGAGGCATGAGGGGCGACGAGGCTCTGCAAGCCGTCACCTACTTCATTGACGATGCCCTGCTGGTGGGCATGAGCCGGGTGCGCATCCTGCATGGCACCGGCACCGGCATCCTCCGCACCCTGATTCGTCAGTATTTGCAGACCGTGCCCGGCGTGCGGCACTTCCAAGACGAGCATGTACAGTTTGGAGGGGCCGGCATTACGGTGGTGGATCTATGAGTTTTTTTAGGAGGGAAGGAGTTAAAGGAGTTATCGGCCCTCTCGGGCCTCAGGAGTTAAAGCCGGTACTTTGACTATGGGCTGAGCAGGCGCAGCCTGCGATAACTCCTAACGGAGCGCAGCGGAGTGATAACTCCTTTATCTCCTAAACGAAGTGGTAATTCCCAAAATATAATTGATAACAACTATATGATATGAAGTCCATTAAAGAAATCTATCGCATCGGCACCGGGCCTTCGAGCAGTCATACGATGGGGCCTCGCAAGGCAGCCGAAATCTTTCTGCAGCGGCATCCTGAAGCCGCCTCGTTTCAAGTGACCCTCTATGGTAGCTTGGCTGCTACGGGCAAGGGGCACATGACCCATACCGCCATTCTGGAAACCCTTCAGCCCAAGGCACCGGTGGAGATCGTGTGGGAACCCAAGGTGTTCCTGCCGTTCCACCCCAACGGCATGAAGTTCGTTTCGCTCAACGCCGACGGACATCCTACCGACGAATGGACCGTGTTCAGCGTGGGAGGTGGCGCCCTGGCCGAGGAGCACGATGGAGCGG
>CAMGAL010000303.1 GCA_946007445.1 uncultured Mediterranea sp. | reverse complement strand
GTTGTGTTCGAAGAGCACCAGGTCGCCGAAGGCTTTGGTCAGATTGGTAACTTGCAGCATAGCGTCGGTGTGCGGGGGATTAGGAGACGAACTGGACTTTCTCGCCGGCCTTGACCTTGCTCCAGGCCACCTTCATGGGGTCGAGCTGCTCGCCGCTGTCCACATGGAGCAGGAGCGGCGCTTCGCGGTTGCCGTCGATGAGGGTGCGCCACTCCCAGCCATCCACTTCGTTGGCCAGGATGACGCAGTAGGCGATGCCCAGCGCCAGCCAGGCGTCACGCTGCTTGGGCTTGTAGCAGCCGGCATCCACCAGCTGCTGCATGGAGGCGAGGTCCTCTTCGGTGCCTTGGAAGTCGCGCTTGAGGCGCTCCTTCACCTCATGCTCCACCCACTCGTAGGCTTGGTCGATGCAGGCAATCTCGGCCAGGCGGACGGGAATGACCTCGGCGGGGTATTTCGCCCCTTCGCGGCGTATCTCGACCGAAGCCAATATCTGCTCGGCCGGGGCCGCAGAGGCGCCCCGCTCCATCGTGAAGGAGGCGGAGAGGAGGGTGCCTCCCTCGCCACCCAGCCAAAAACAGGTGGTGTAGTCGGTGCCGTCCTCCTGAAACTCCTCCTGACTAAAGACCCAGGTGCGACCGGCCAGCTGCACCAGGCGGGCCGAAGCTATCTCGGCCTGCTCCTGACGCATGGAGAGGGCGGCAAACTCGGGACTCGCATCGCGATAGGCTGAGATGCGGAAGTTGCCCTCCCACTGATCGGGGTCGTAGAAGAGGAACGAGCCGGGCTCGTCCTCAAACTCATTCCAGCTATCGGGATAGCTCATGGCAAACCAGCCTTGGGGAGCGATAAAGCGTTTCATATTCAGAACAAATAGCGTATGACATCATTGAGATTGGCCCACAACAGCAGGCCGAAGAGCAGCACCATGCCTACCACCTGCGCACGCTCCAGGAACTTCTCGCTGGGCTTGCGGCGCGTGATGATCTCGTAGAGGAGGAACAGCACATGGCCACCATCGAGCGCGGGGATGGGCAGCAGGTTCATGAAGGCGAGGATGATGCTGAGGAAGGCCGACATGTACCAGAACTGATACCAATTCCACTGCTGAGGGAAGAGCTGGGCAATGGCTCCGAAGCCTCCCAACTGCTTGGCTCCCTGCTTGGAGAAGAGGTACTTCATCTGATTGACATAGCCCTTGAGGGTCTCAATGCCCAGGCTGATGCCGGCAGGTATGGCCGAGAAGAAGCTATACTGCCTGCTGACCATCGGCATGAGGCGCGTGAGGTCTGTGACGGGATAGGCTCCGAGGCGATAGAGCGAGTCGGTGGGCACGGTGAGCGTATCGGCCTGTCCGGCGCGGTAGTAGGTGAGCACCATCTCGTGCGGCGCCTGCTGCTCCTGCATCTCCTGGCGGATGAGGGCCATATCGGCAAAGGCGATGGAGCGGCCATTGACGGCCACCAGGCTGTCGCCCTGGCGCAGACCGGCCGCCTGGGCGGGAGAACCGGCCTCGAAACGGTCGATGACGAAGGGATAGCGGAAGGAGGCGAAACGCACGCTGTCGGCCAGCAGGCGGTCCATCATGTCGTCGGGGATGTAGAGCGAGAGCTCGCATCCGCCACGCTGCACGCTGACCTGACGGGCATCGGCCACGGCAGCCAGCAGGTCGCCATTGAGCCGCTCGAAAGGCACCCCATCGGCCGAGAGGAGCACATCGCCATCCTGAAAGCCGATGGTGTGGGCGGTCTCGTTGTAGTCCATGCCCAAGGGGGCCTGGCGCACAGGGATATACTGGTCGCCCCAGGCGAAGAGTATCATGGAGTAGATGAAGAAGGCGAGCAGCAGATTGAACAGCACGCCGCCTATCATGATGAAGAGGCGCTGCCAGGCGGGCTTGGCGCGGAACTCCCAGGGCTGGGCAGGTTGCTTCATCTGCTCCAGGTCCATAGACTCGTCTATCATGCCGGCAATCTTGACATATCCGCCCAGAGGGAGCCATCCGATGCCATACTCCGTCTCACTGCGCCGAGGCTTGAACTTGAAAAGCGTAAACCAGGGGTCGAAGAAGAGACAAAACTTCTCCACACGGGTCTTGAAGAGGCGGGCAAAGAGGAAATGTCCGCACTCGTGAATGACAACGAGCAACGAGAGGCTCATCAATAGTTGCAGGGTTCTAATGAGGAATGTATCCAAGGTAGTTTTGAGTTTTTAAGTTTATGAGTTTTTGAGTTTTTAAGTTTATGAGTTTATGGGTTGATCAGTTGGGCGGCTACGCGTCGGGCTTCGGCGTCGGTGGCCACATAGTCGTCGTAGGTGGGTTGCTGCAGGAAGGCGACGCGCTCCATGGTCTGTGCGATGATGTCGCTCATGCCCAGGAACGAGACCTCCTCGCGGAGGAATGCGGCTACGACCACCTCGTTGGCCGCATTGACGATGCAAGGCAGGTTGCCGCCTCGGTGCAGGGCCTCGTAGGCCAAGGCCAGGTTGCGGAAGCGGGTGGTGTCGGGCTGCTCGAAGGTGAGCGTGCTGCAGGTGTGGAAGTCGAGCCGAGGGAACGAGGCCTTGACGCGCCGGGGGTAGGAGAAGGCGTACTGGATGGGCAGGCGCATGTCGGGCATACCCAGCTGGGCCTTCACCGCTCCGTCCTCAAACTGCACCATGGAGTGTATGACCGACTGGGGGTGGACCACCACCTCTATCTGCTCGGGACGCACGCCGAAGAGCCACTTGGCCTCCATCACCTCGAATCCCTTGTTCATCATGGAGGCGGAGTCGATGGTGATCTTGGCTCCCATCTGCCAGTTGGGGTGCTTCAGGGCTTGGCGAGGACCCACACTGCGCAGCTGCTCCAGCGAATGGGTGCGGAAGGGGCCACCCGACGCGGTGAGGATGAGCTTCTCCACGGGGTTGTCCCACTCGCCGGCCAGGCACTGGAAGATGGCCGAGTGTTCGGAATCGACCGGCAGGATGGGCACCTGATTCTCGGCCGCCAGCCGGTTGATGAGTTCGCCGGCCACGACAAGGGTCTCCTTGTTGGCCAGGGCTATGGGTTTGTGGGCACGCAGGGCGTGGATGGTGGGGAGCAAGCCGGCAAAGCCCACCATGGCCGTCAGCACCATATCGACAGGTGCCTCGGCCACCACTTGGCAGAGGGCTTCGGAGCCGGCATAGACCTTGATGGGGAGGTCGGCCAGGGCGTCGCGGTGCCGGGGGTGGGGCGCCTCGGCGGGGAGGACCACGGCCTCGGGGGTCTTCCGGC
>CAMGAL010000302.1 GCA_946007445.1 uncultured Mediterranea sp. | reverse complement strand
GTGCAACAGCAACCTGCTCTATCACGCCTCGGTGCCGCTGAATGCCGATGGCAGTCTGAAGCACGTCACCATTGCCGGCAAGGAGTATTGGGG
Source organism: uncultured Mediterranea sp. (assembly GCA_946007445.1). GTDB lineage: Bacteria > Bacteroidota > Bacteroidia > Bacteroidales > Bacteroidaceae > Bacteroides. The sequence goes on along the minus strand of CAMGAL010000302.1, from coordinate 3,189 downwards.
TGAGCGTCTCTTGCAGAAGACCGACCAGCTGATGCGCACCGCCTACTTCGACGAAGAGGCTTCGCCCAAGAAGGCGTTTGCCCTCGACTATGCCTGGTACATGTGGTGCGGACCCGACGCTCCGTCGTTCGACAAGGACAAGATGGCCACTTTCGAGCGCTACTTCGTGGCCGACAAGTCGCTCCACAAGGAGACCAAGGGCTACTACTACACCTTGCGCAACCAGGCCGAGACGTGCGACAACATCCTCCGCGAGTTTGGCGTGGAACCCGGCACCCATTCCCACATCATCAACGGCCACGTACCGGTGAAGACCATCAAGGGCGAGCAGCCCGTGAAGGCCGACGGCAAGATGCTGGTCATCGACGGAGGTTTCTCCAAGGCCTACCAACCTGAGACAGGCATTGCCGGCTACACGCTGGTCTACCACTCGCACGGCCTGCAGCTGGTGCAACACGAGCCGTTCCAGAGCCGGCAGAAGGCCATCGAAGAGGGACAGGACATCAAATCCACCACCTTCCTGGTGGAGTTCAACCAGCAGCGCATGATGGTGCGCGACACCGACAAGGGACGTGAACTGGTCACCCAAATCCACGACCTGAAGAAGCTCCTGGTGGCCTATCGCACCGGCTTTATCAAGGAGAAGGAGTAAGGTATTCCCAGGCTTGGAGAGAGCAAACCTGATGTTGTAGCCCACTGGAGCGAATAGTAATAAAGCACTACAATATGGTTGTGAAAACTTGGAATATATTGGGTTGAAATGACTCATTTGTAAGAATCAAACCTCTTGATAATCAATATCTTTGGTTTTTGCAAATGGAGAGATATTGACCATATTGATATACCTTAAGTATTCCTCAACTATTCCGCAAGTATTCCTCAACTATTCCGGAGGGCTATCGGAGAGCTAATAAATATTTTTACAAGTAGGAATAGTTGAGGTGTATTTGCAGAATAGGGAGGGAATGAAAGTGAAAGCCTGGCTCGGTGGGAAGATAGGACTTCCCCGGGAAGGGTGATTATCCGATGCGGCTGATTCGGCGCAACTTGTCCTCGTCGATAATCTTGATTTTGCGTCCGTCGATGGCAATCAGCTTGTCGGTGGCAAACTGCGAGAGGGTGCGGATGGCATTGGAGGTGGTCATGTTGGAGAGGCTGGCCAGGTCCTCGCGCGAGAGGTAGATGCTCAGTGTGTATCCGTCCTCCTCCAGGCCATAGTTGTCCTTCAGGAAGAGTAGGGCCTCGGCCAGGCGACCCCGGATGTGCTTCTGGGTGAGGTTCACCGTGCGCTCGTCCGATTGTCCCAGGTCGTTGCTGAGCTGGCGGATGAAGAAGAGGGCCAGTTCGTTGTTCTGCTTCAGTAGGGTGGTGATGGCGGTCATGGGTATCTGGCAGATGAGCGAGGGCTCGAAAGCGGCGGCCACGGTGACGTAGTCCTGTCCTGAGAAGTAGGCGCGGTAGCCGAAGTACTCCACCGGCTTGATCATACGGATGATTTGGCTGCGTCCGCCTACACCGTCTCTGTACACCTTCACCTTGCCGCTGAGCAGACACATCATGTGTGTGGGGCGCTCACCTTCGCAGTGGATAATCTCGTTTTTCTTATACGATTGCAGGGTGAAATGGTTAGCCAAAAACTCCCGTTGCTCCTCGTTGAGGGGATTCCACATATCGGCTATCAGCTCGGGAACATTGATGTCAGACGCGTTTGATTTTACCATAACCTTGTTGTACAATTGTGTTTTATAGCACAAAAGTAGAGCTTTTTTTTGAAATACCATCGGTTCGGGGCAAAAAAAGTATCATTTTGCTGCATAAACCAATTTCCCTCCTCCCCGGAGGAGGAGAGTTGGCAACCGATTAACGGATGGTATATTTAAAAGATGACGTTGCAGTTACTGTGTTTGCATCATGCCAAGATAGTAACTACAACGTCATCATCGAACTGTTGAAAGGCTGGAAACCTTACTTCGTGAACAGCAGTTCGCGGTACTTGGGCAGGGGCCACATCTCGTCGTCCACCTCCATCTCCAGGTGGTCGATGTGGTCGCGGATGCTCTCCAAGTAGGGGCGAACCTGCTCTTCGTAGGCGAAGGCTTTCTCCTGGAAGCTCTCCTTGCGGTTGGCCACCTTGCGGGCTTCGGTCATCTGGCGCACCAGCGACTTGATGGCCGTCACGCGGTGGGAGATTTCGCGTATCAGCTCCTTGCGGTCGGCGGCCAGCTCCTCATACTCCTCGGGAGTGAAGGTCTCGCGCAGGCCGCGCAGGTTCTCCAGCAGGCGGTTCTGGTAGGCCACGGCGGTGGGCACTATGTGGTTGATAGCCAGGTCGCCCAGCACGCGGCTTTCGATTTGTACCTTCATGGTGTACTTCTCCAGCTCCACCTCCTGGCGGCAGGCCAGCTCCGTCTCGTTGAAGATGTGTTCCCCGATGAGGACGGCTTTCGACTGCGTGTCGGTGTAGTGCATCAAGGCTAGGGGCACGTGGCAGATGTTCGACAGGCCGCGTCCGGACGACTCAACCATCCACTGAACGACCAAACCGACGATGGCTTCACCGTGGCTCATACCCTCTTCCAGCAGTCGCTCCACCGAGGCTCTGAACTCGTTCAGCTGGTTGGCCATGGCGGCATTGATGGCTATCATGGCGGCGGCACAGTTGGCCGACGAACCGGCAGCGCGGAACTCGAAGCGGTTGCCCGTGAAGGCAAAGGGCGAGGTGCGGTTGCGGTCGGTGGTGTCGAGCAGGATTTCGGGGATGCGTCCGATGTCCAGGCGCAGGGTGGTCTTCTCCTCCTGGGTGAGGGTGGAGCTGTCCACGTGGCTGGCTATCTCGTCGAGGATGGCGGTGAGCTGCTTGCCCAGGAAGATGGAGAGGATGGCAGGCGGTGCTTCGTTGGCTCCCAGGCGGTGGCTGTTGCCGGCACTCATGATGGAGGCGCGCAGCAGGTCCTGGTTGCGATAGACCATCATCAGCACATTGACCAGGAAGGTGAGGAAGAGCAGGTTGCTCTTGGGGTTCTTGCCGGGGGCGAAGAGGTTGATGCCGGTGTCGGTGCAGAGCGACCAGTTGTTGTGCTTGCCCGAGCCGTTGACACCGCTGTAGGGCTTCTCGTGGAGCAGCACGGCGAAGTGGTGCTTGCGGGCAATGCGTTTCATCAGGTCCATCACCAGCTGGTTGTGGTCGTT
>CAMGAL010000301.1 GCA_946007445.1 uncultured Mediterranea sp. | reverse complement strand
CCCCTGAGCGAGGCGCAAGTAAAATTCCACTTCGAGCAGATAGATGCCCACACCTCCGACATCGTGGCACACGAACAGGATGCCCGCAAGCGCTTCCTCCGCGGACTGGATTTCTATCTGGTGCAAGACTTTGCCAGCGCCCTCGACGACCTGACCAAGAGCACGGTGCTCGACGACACTTTCTTCCCCGCCTACTTCATGCGGGCCCTAGTGCGCTACAAGCAACTGGAGTATCAGAAGGCAGAGGCTAGCATGGGAGGTGACGGCATCCAAGAGGCTCCCAAACAGGACATCCGTCCACTGGACTACGACCTGGTGCGTCGCGACCTGACCAAAGTCATCGAGCTGGCTCCCGACTTTGTCTATGCCTACTACAACCGTGCCTACCTGCTCTCTACACTCAAGGACTACCGCGGTGCCCTGGCCGACTACGACATGGCCATACGCATTGACCCCACGTTTGCCGAAGCCTACTTCAACCGAGGCTTGACGCACATCTTCCTGGGCAACAACCGACTGGGCATTTCCGACCTCAGCAAGGCCGGTGAGCTGGGCATTGTCTCTGCCTACAACATCATCAAGCGATTTACCGACAACCGGGAATAACATTTCCCCACTAAATGATAGAAAATCAAAATAAATCGCTACTTTTGCAAGCTGAAAATAGAAACTAACAGATGGATATGATCAAAATAACTTTTCCAGACGGCTCCGTTCGTGAATACCATGAAGGAGTGACAGGACTGCAAATTGCAGAAAGCATTAGCGCACGCCTCGCCCAAGAGGTATTGGCGTGCGGTGTAAATGGCGAGACCTACGACTTGGGACGCCCCATCAACCAAGATGCCGACTTCGTACTCTACAAGTGGGAGGACGAACAAGGCAAACATACCTTCTGGCACACCAGTGCCCACCTGCTGGCCGAAGCCCTGCAGGAACTTTACCCCGGCATCCAGTTCGGTATCGGCCCGGCCATCGAGAACGGATTCTACTACGATGTAGACCCGGGTGAGGCCACCATCAAGGAGGGCGACCTCGTGGCCATCGAAAAGAAAATGCAGGAACTGGCAGCCAAGAAAGAAGCTGTCGTACGTCAGGACATTGCCAAAAGCGATGCCTTGCAGAAGTTTGGCGAACGTGGCGAGACCTACAAGTGCGAGCTCATCAGCGAATTGGAGGATGGTCACATCACCACCTACACGCAGGGTAGCTTCACCGACCTCTGCCGTGGCCCGCACCTGCTGAACCCGGCGCCTATCAAAGCCATCAAGCTGACCTCGGTAGCCGGTGCCTACTGGCGAGGCCACGAAGACCGCAAGATGATGACCCGCATCTATGGCATCACCTTCCCGAAGAAAAAAATGCTGGACGAATATCTGGTTCTGCTGGAAGAGGCCAAAAAGCGCGATCACCGCAAGATTGGCAAGGAGATGGATCTGTTCATGTTCTCCGACACCGTAGGCAAGGGCTTGCCTATGTGGTTGCCCAAGGGTGCTGCCCTGCGCCTGCGCCTGCAGGAGTTCCTGCGTCGCATCCAAGCTCGCTATGACTATCAGGAGGTCATCACTCCGCCCATCGGCAACAAGTTGCTCTATATCACCTCCGGCCACTATGCCAAGTATGGCAAGGATTCGTTCCAGCCTATCCATACGCCGGAAGAAGGTGAAGAGTACTTCTTGAAGCCCATGAACTGCCCCCACCACTGCATGATATTCAAGAACAGTCCCCGTTCCTACAAAGACCTGCCCCTGCGACTGGCAGAATTCGGCACCGTATGCCGCTACGAGCAGAGTGGTGAGCTGCATGGACTGCCCCGCGTGCGTAGCTTCACCCAGGACGACGCCCACATCTACTGCCGTCCCGACCAGGTGAAGGACGAGTTCCTCCGCGTGATGGACATCATCTCCATCGTGTTCCAGTCGATGAACTTCCAGAACTTCGAGGCACAGATTTCGCTGCGCGACAAGGTGAACCGCGAGAAGTACATCGGTAGCGAAGAGAACTGGGAAAGAGCCGAGCAGGCTATCATCGAAGCTTGCGAAGAAAAGGGATTGAAAGCCAAGATTGAGTATGGCGAGGCCGCTTTCTATGGCCCCAAGCTCGACTTCATGGTGAAAGACGCCATCGGACGCCGCTGGCAGTTGGGAACCATCCAGGTGGACTACAACCTGCCCGAACGGTTTGAATTGGAATACACCGGTTCCGACAACCAGAAGCACCGTCCCGTCATGATACACCGTGCACCGTTCGGTTCGATGGAGCGCTTCGTAGCTGTGCTCATTGAGCACACCGCCGGCAAGTTCCCCCTGTGGCTCACGCCCGACCAGGTAGCTATCCTGCCCATCAGTGAAAAGTTCAACGACTACGCCAACGAGGTCAAGATGGCCCTGAAGAAATACGACATCCGCGCTTTAGTGGACGACCGCAACGAGAAGATTGGCCGCAAGATTCGCGACAACGAGCTGAAACGCATCCCCTATATGCTCATTGTAGGTGAAAAAGAGAGTGCCAACGGCGAAGTATCTGTGCGCAAGCAGGGCGAAGGCGACTTGGGTAGCATGAAATACGAGGAATTTGCTAAAAAAATTAGCGAAGAAATTCAGAATATGATAAATAAGTGGTAAATTTGCGCCCAAATTAGTGAGTAACCAATAAAAAACAAATAGGAAGTAAAGTTATTTAATGAAAAATGACAGCTTAAAAGGCCAGCATCGAATCAACGATCAGATTCGGGCCAAAGAAGTCCGCATTGTCGGCGATGAGGTTGAATCGAAGGTTTATCCCATAGCACAAGCGTTGAGACTTGCAGAAGAACATGAGGCAGACCTCGTTGAGATTTCACCCAATGCGCAACCGCCTGTTTGTCGGATTATAGATTACTCCAAGTTCTTGTATCAGCTGAAGAAGCGCCAAAAGGAGCAGAAAGCCAAACAAGTGAAAGTCAACGTGAAGGAAATCAGATTCGGTCCTCAGACCGATGACCACGACTACAACTTCAAGTTGAAACACGCCAAGGGCTTTCTAGAAGATGGCGACAAAGTGAAAGCTTACGTATTCTTCAAAGGCCGCTCCATTCTCTTCAAAGAGCAAGGCGAGGTATTGCTGCTCCGCTTTGCCAACGACTTGGAAGAGTATGCCAAAGTAGACCAGATGCCGATACTCGAAGGCAAACGAATGACCATTCAATTGTCACCCAAGAAAGGCACAGCCAAGAAGCCCGCCGCCAAGCCCGCTGAAGCTCCTGCCACCGAAAACAACGAAAATGAGTAACGCCATAGGTATAGTGCGTT
>CAMGAL010000300.1 GCA_946007445.1 uncultured Mediterranea sp. | reverse complement strand
ATCTCGACGGGCTGGGCGTACCAGCGGTAGGCCTTCTCCTTGTGAGTCAGGGGGTGGAGGAGCAGGAGCGTGGCGTCCTTCTCGGTGGTGTCCACGAGGCGGTGTCGGGGCGAGAGGCCGCGGTAGAGGGTGGCCATCTGTCGGAGGTCGGCGGCGCTGAAGTCGTGGTGGTCGGCAAAGCGCAGGGTCACGACGTGCCCCACGCGTGGCTGCAGGTACTCCACCATCGGCTCGGGATGGGCAATGCCCGTGAGCAGCAGCACCTCCTCGTCGCCTTGCCAGGGGTGCGGCGGCTGGCCGTAGAGGGGGCGCAGGGGGCCGTAGCGCATGGTGGAGAAGTAGAGTTGCTGGAAGGGGTAGAGCTGCAACTTCTTGCCCACGATGTTGAAGTCGATGGGCTTGATGTCGTCGGGACACTTGGTGACGATGACGATTTGGGCGCGGTCTTTACCCCCGGCTGCCTCGCGCAGGGTGCCGGCTGGCAGCAGGGCGTCGTCGCACAGCAGGCGGTGGTAGTCGGTGAGCAGGATGTTGAGCCCTGCCCGCAGGTAGCGGTGTTGGAAAGCGTCGTCCAGCAGGATGACGTCCACCGGCGGCTCTTGCAGCTCCAGCAGTCGCTCCACGCCCCGGCAGCGGTCTTCGCAGACACTGACCCGGGCTCGGGGAAACTTCAGCTTCATCTGCATCGGCTCGTCGCCCAGCTGCGTGGCGGTGCTTGCCGCATCGGCCAGCTGGAATCCGCGGCTCCGGCGCTTGTACCCCCGGCTGAGGGTGGCCACGTGGAGCCCCTGCGCCTGCAGGAGGCGGATGAGGTATTCGGTGTGGGGGGTCTTGCCGGTGCCTCCCACGGCCAGGTTGCCGATGCACACGGTAGGTACGTCAAAGCTCCTTGACCGGAGCCAACCCCGGTCAAAGAGCTTGTTTCTCAGGCTTGTCACGGCTCGGTAGAGCCAGGCAGCCGGATAGAGCCAACGTCGTATCTGGATGTCGCTTTCGGTCATTGCATATTCAGGTCAAACGGCATACGGGCTTGCAGGCGGTCGCAGCGCTCCACCCGGTTGAGCATCTGCACCTGCTTGTAGAGGGTGCCCAGCTTGTCGCCCAGGATGCAGGAGCGGATGTAGTTGCCGGGGTTGCTCTCGGTGAGCAGTTCGAAGAAGCTCTTCGGTGCGGGGTAAGACATGAGTGTGTAGTGCTCGACGCCTGCCTTCTCGACGGCAATCTGCAGGGCGGTGTCGATGCCTCCCAGTACGTCCACCAATCCCAGCTCCTTGGCGGTGGTGCCTGTCCACACGCGGCCTTGGGCCACCTTGTCCAGCTCCTCCTTGGCAATGCCGCGTCCGTCGGAGCAGCGGCTCAGGAAGAGGTCGTAGCCGCGGTTCACCATCTGCTGCATGATGGCACGCTCGCCTTCGTTGAGTCGGCCGGTGGCGTTGCCAAAGGCGCTGTAGGTGTTGGTCTTCACCACGTCGAAGTCGAGGCCGAGCTTCTGGGTCAATCCCTCAGCGTTGGGCACCATACCGAAGATACCGATGGAGCCGGTCAGGGTGGTGGGTTGAGCCACGATGGTGTCGGCGTTGCAGGCAATGTAGTAGCCGCCCGATGCGGCATAGTCGCCCATGGAGACGATGACGGGCTTCCGGGCCTTCAGGTCGGTGACGGCCTTCCAGATCTGCTCGGAGGCGTAGGCGCTGCCGCCGGGTGAGTTGATGCGCAGTACCACGGCCTTCACGTCGTCGTCTTCGGCCAGGTCGCGCAGGTCGGCAATCACCTGCTTGCCGTCGATGACCATCTCCTGCTGCAGGGGGTCGTAGCTCTCGTTCACGATTTCGCCCTCGGCATAATAGACAGCCACGATGTGTCCGCTCTTGTCCTTGGGCTTGTTGCTGCCCACGCTCATCATCTCGCTGAGGCCCACTACGGAGAGGTGGTCGTCCTCGTCGATGCCCATCCGACGCTTCAGGTAGTTGCGCACGTCGTTCTTATAGATCAGTGTGTCGGCCAATCCGCTTTCCACATAGCGCTGTGCGGGTGCCATGATGAGCTCGCCGTCGGCCAGTGTGTGTAGCCGGTCGGCTGCGATGCCCCGGCTCTGAGCCACGTCGGCCAGCATCGTCTGCCAGGTCGAGCCGAGGAAGCTCTCCATCTGCTCGCGGTTGGCAGCGCTCATCTCGGTGGCGGTGTAGGGCTCGACGGCCGACTTGTAGGTGCCCACCTTGAAGACCTGCATCTCAACGCCAATCTTCTCCAGTAGCTTCTTGAAGAAGACCGGTTGGGCGGCGAGGCCTCGCCACTCGATGGTGCCTTCGGGGTTGAGCAGCACCTTGTCGGCCACGCTGGAGAGGTAGTAGAGGCCCTGCGTATAGTAGTCGCCGTAAGCCACCACCCACTTGCCGCTCTCCTTGAAGTCCTGCAGTGCCTGGCGTATCTCCTCCAGCGAGGCAAAGTTGGCGCCCAGCATGGTAGGTTGCAGGTAGATGCCTTCTATCTTGTCGTTCTCCTTGGCTTTGCGGATGGAGGCGAGGATGTCTTCCAACCCGTACACCTGAAACTCTCCGCCCATCAGCTGGTTGAAGGGATTGTCCTGGCTGCGCTCCATCAGGGTGCCGTTGAGGTCGAGCATCAAGACGGATTGGTCGCTGATGGTCGCTTCGCTGCTGGAGGAAGCCACGGCGTTGAAGAATACCAGGATGCTGAGGAAGAACAGCACGACGGTCGAAACGATAATGCCGACGACGGTGGCCAGCGTAAATTTCATAAAGTCTTTCATTGCTTCTAATAATGTTTTTAGTTTGTTCGGCTCCTATTCGTAGAGCTAACAAAGATAGGTGATTTGATTTATATTTGCCCTATCTGTCGCCGAATTTTTTCCTTTATCACACAATATGGCCCCAAAATTTCGTGTTTTCCCCGTTTTTTCTCTACTTTTGTGGAGGAAAAGAGAGGATAAGATGATTTTTTAACTCCTTTAACTACTAAAAAAAGATTATGAGCAAAAAAATAGGAGCACACGTATCAGCCGGCGGCGGGGTAGAACTGTCCCCCCTTCATGCGGTTGCCATCGGGGCAGACGCCTTTGCCCTCTTCACCAAGAACCAGCGGCAATGGGTGGCCAAGCCCCTGACCGAGCAGAGCATCGCGCTCTTCAAGGCCCGCTGTGAGGAGCATGGATTGGACGCCCGCTACATCCTGCCGCACGACAGCTATCTGATTAACCGCGGGCATCCCGAGGAGGAGGGGTTGACGAAGAGCCGCCACGCCTTCCTGGCCGAGCTGCAGGGCTGGGAGCCGTGG
>CAMGAL010000299.1 GCA_946007445.1 uncultured Mediterranea sp. | reverse complement strand
CTCTTTACGTCTGAAGTGCTTAGTGATCTCTGTGGAAGGGTGGACCTTTCCCATGTGGCGCATTGCTGTTTCTCTTTCTCTTCTGTAGGATGGAAAAAATAAAAAAGAATCACCAATGAGCTGCCTTTGGCTCGCTGGTGATTCCTTATATATACAGGTGATTCCTAATATAAACTTACCTACGCCATGAACGGGTTTACTTCAGTGCTTCGTGCATCGATGCTGCGGCACGGCGTCCGTCGCCCATGGCGAGAATAACCGTGGCACCACCGCGCACAATGTCGCCACCTGCATAGATGGTGGGGATGTTGCTCTGCATCTGCTCGTTCACGGCAATGGTGTTCTTGCGTCCCAGTTCAAGACCTTCCACCGACTTGGGTACGATGGGGTTGGGAGAGACACCCACAGCGACAATGGCCATGTCAATATCCAGTGTGACGGTAGCACCAGGGATAGCCACCGGACTGCGGCGACCGCTGGCATCGGGCTCGCCCAGTTCCATCTTCTGCAGTACGACCTGCTTCACGGCACCCTTTTCATCGGCAATGTATTCAATGGGGTTGTGGAGTGTCATGAACTCGATTCCCTCTTCCTTGGCATGTTTCACCTCCTCCAGGCGGGCAGGCATTTCAGCTTCGCTACGTCGATAGACGATACGCACCTTCTCTGCACCCAGTCGCTTGGCTGTGCGGCACGAGTCCATGGCCGTATTACCACCACCCACTACAATCACGCTCTTGGCGGGGTTGATCGGGGTATCGGTCTCGGGATTCGAGGCGTCCATCAGATTCACACGGGTCAGGTATTCGTTGCTCGACATGATGTTGACGCTATTCTCTCCGGGGATGCCCATGAAGTTGGGCAGACCAGCACCTGAGGCAATGAAGATGCCCTTGAAGCCCTGCTTCTGCAGGTCGGCAACGCCTTCGGTCTTTCCGATGATGCAGTCTTTGATAAACTGAACGCCCATCTTCTCCAGGTTGTGAATCTCCACATCCACAATCTTGTTGGGCAGGCGGAATTCGGGAATACCATACTTCAGCACACCGCCAATCTCATGCAGTGCTTCGAAGACCGTCACGTCGTAACCATACTTCACCATGTCGCCGGCAAAGCTCAGTCCGGCAGGGCCCGAGCCTACGACAGCTACCTTCTTACCGTTTTTCGGAGCCAGTTCGGGCAGGACGATATTGCCGCTCTCGCGTTCGTAGTCGGCCACGAAGCGCTCCAGGTTGCCGATGGCCACGGCAGGCTCGTTCATCTTGAGGTGGATGCACTGGCTCTCGCACTGCTTCTCCTGCGGGCAGACACGTCCGCACACGGCGGGCAGGGCAGAGGTGTGCTTCAGCACGCGGGCTGCCGAGAGGAGGTCGCCGCGCTCCACGTTCTTGATGAAGGAGGGAATGTTGATGCTCACGGGGCAGCCCTGCATACAGGTGGGGTTGGCGCAGTCGAGGCAGCGCTTGGCTTCTGTCATGGCCTGCTCGCGCGTGTAGCCCTTGTTTACCTCCTCGGTGCGGGTGGTGGCGCGGTAGACGGGATCCAGCTCGTTCATGGGGCAGCGGCTGATGGCGGTGCGCTCTTTGGGCTTCATACTCTTGCGCAGCTCTTCGCGCCAGGGGGCCTTGCGGTCCATCAACTCCTCTAAGGGTGATTGGCAGTTATCAGTGGACTGTTGGCAGTTGTCGGTTGACAATTGGCAATTGTCAGCTGACAGATGTGCATGTTCTTGGGTCAGGTGGCTCATCTCCTCGCGCTCTACGTCCTTGAAGGAGCCCATGCGCTTGAACATCTCGTCGAAGTCTACCTGGTGGCCGTCAAACTCCGGTCCGTCCACGCAGACGAACTTGGTTTTGCCTCCCACGGTGATGCGGCAGGCTCCACACATGCCGGTGCCGTCTACCATGATGGTGTTCAGTGATACGTCGGTGGGTATCTCATATTTCTTGGTCAGCAGGCAGCAGAACTTCATCATGATGGCCGGTCCGATGGCGAAGCACTTGTCCACCTTCTCGCGCTGGATGACGCTCTCAATGCCTTCCGTCACCAGTCCCTTGCGGCCATAGCTGCCATCGTCGGTCATGATGATGACCTCGTCCGACGACTTGCGCACCTCCTCTTCGAGGATGATGAGCTCCTTGGTGCGTCCTGCCAGGACGGAGATGACGCGGTTGCCGGCCTCCTTCAGAGCCTGGATGATGGGCAGCATGGGAGCCACGCCCACGCCGCCGCCGGCGCAGACCACGGTGCCAAACTTCTCGATGTGGGTGGCTTGTCCCAGGGGGCCTACCACGTCGAGTATGTAGTCGCCTTCGTTCATGCGGCACAGCTTGGTGGACGACAGGCCGACGGACTGCACCACCAGGGTGATGGTGCCTTTCTGCAGGTCAGAGCCTGCAATGGTGAGCGGCATACGCTCGCCCAGTTCATCGACGCGCACGATGACAAAGTGGCCGGCCCGCCGCGAACGGGCTATGAGCGGTGCCTCCACTTCAAACTTGAACACTTTCTCTGAAAATTGTTCTTTGCTAACGATTCTATTCATTATGGAGTGATTTTGTTGGTATAGCTTTTGTTTTAGTTTCAAATTGTTCATTTTGCAAAGGTACGGTTTATTTGTGAATAACAAAGGATGTAGGGCGTGAAAAGCGTTTATCGACCAAAAACTTTTCTGTTTGCGAAATAGAGTGTATCTTTGCAGAACCTGAAAAACTCATCAACTCATCAACTCAAAAATGTATCAACCTTCTTCGTTACCCAACACCCGCATTGATGCGGCCGACATCCTGCGCGGCATTGCCATTGGCGGCATTGTGATGCTTCACTTCATTGAGCACATGAATTTCTACCAGTTTCCCGATCCTACGCTGCTTGACTCCTTGGTGTGGGATGTCATGTTCTTCCTCTGTGGAGGCAAGATGTATGCCATCTTCTCCCTGCTGTTCGGACTGAGTTTCTTCATCCAGCACGACAATCAGGCGCAGCGAGGCAAGGACTTCCGGGCCCGATTCGCTTGGCGCATGGTGCTGCTGATGGGCTTCGGACTGTTTGATCTACTCTTCTTCAACGGCGACATCCTGACCGTCTATGCCGCTTGCGGTTTCCTGGTGATTCCGCTCATCCGCCTCAGCAGCCGCACTCTGGGCTGGATAGCCCTCTTCCTGGCTCTGCAGCCCATCGAGCTGTTCTACTTCGTGTGGGGCTTGCTGGATTCCTCGGTGCACCCGCTCAACCTGGGCTCTGGCGCACTGTTCGGTGCGTTGCTGGAGCCTCAGAGCAGCGGCACCAGCGGTGAGGG
>CAMGAL010000298.1 GCA_946007445.1 uncultured Mediterranea sp. | reverse complement strand
TCGAGAGGAAGATGCCCTCGTGGGCACTGTCTTCCGGTTTGAGAGCCAGCAGATCTTTGCCGTTGAAGCGAATCTCTCCGCGGGTCACCTCATAGGCAGGATGCCCCACAAGCACATTGCTCAGGGTGCTCTTGCCGGCACCGTTCTGTCCCATCAGGGCGTGTACTTCGCCATCGCCTATGGTGAGGTTGATGCCTTTCAGTATCTCTTTGCCATTGATGCTGGCATGTAGGTCTTTGATCTCTAACATGTGAGTGGTTTTATTTAGTTACTTTCAGTTTATCCCACGCTTCCCTCCAGCGAGATGGAGAGCAACTTCTGTGCCTCTACGGCAAACTCCATGGGGAGCTTGTTGAGCACCTCTTTGGCATAACCGTTGACGATGAGGCCCACGGCATCTTCCGTCGAGATGCCTCGTTGGTTGAGGTAGAATATCTGGTCTTCGCTAATCTTGCTGGTGGTGGCTTCATGCTCTACTACGGCCGAGGGGTGATGCACGTCCATGTAGGGGAAGGTATGGGCCCCGCAGCGGTCGCCCAGCAGCAGCGAGTCGCACTGGCTGTAGTTGCGGGCTCCTTGGGCACGTTCGCCCACCTTCACCAGTCCGCGGTAGGAGTTCTGGCTCTGTCCGGCCGAGATACCCTTGCTCACGATGGTGCTGCGTGTGTTGCGTCCGATGTGTATCATCTTGGTGCCGGTATCGGCTTGCTGGTGGTGGTTGGTCACGGCCACGCTGTAGAACTCGGCAGTGGCTCCATCGCCGGCCAGGATGCAGGAGGGGTACTTCCAGGTGATGGCGCTGCCCGTCTCCACTTGCGTCCACGAGAGTTTGCTCTCGTAGCCTTTACACAGGCCGCGCTTGGTCACGAAGTTGTAGATACCACCTCGTCCCTGCTCGTCGCCTGGATACCAGTTCTGCACAGTGCTGTACTTCACTTCGGCTCTGTCCAGTAGGACATTCTCCACGATGGCGGCGTGCAGTTGGTTCTCGTCGCGCATAGGTGCGGTACATCCTTCGAGGTAGGAGACGTAGGAGTCGTCGTCGGCCACGATGAGGGTGCGCTCAAACTGGCCGGTACCGGCTGCATTGATGCGGAAGTAGGTACTCAGCTCCATGGGGCATCGCACACCGCGGGGAATATAGACGAACGAACCGTCGCTGAAAACGGCCGAATTGAGTGCGGCGAAGTAGTTGTCGCGATAGCCCACCACCGAGCCTAAGTAGCGTTGTACCAGGTCGGGATGCTCGCGTACGGCCTCACTGATGGAGCAGAAGATGATGCCTTTCTCCATCAAGGTCTCCTTGAAGGTGGTCTTGACCGACACGGAGTCCATCACGGCATCGACAGCCATGCCACTGAGAGCCATCTGCTCTTCGAGAGGGATGCCCAATTTGTCGAATGTCTTCAGCAGTTCGGGGTCTACCTCTTCGAGGCTCTTAGGTGCTCCCTCTTTCTTCTGCGTAGGGTCGGCGTAGTAGGCGATGTCTTGGTAGTCTATCTCCGGTATGTTGAGGTGAGCCCAGTGGGGCATCTGCAGGGTGAGCCAGTGGCGGTAGGCCTTCAGTCGGAACTCCAACAGCCACTCCGGCTCTTGCTTCTTGGCCGAAATCAGGCGTACTACCTCTTCGTTGAGTCCACGTCCGATGATGTCGGTATGTTTGTCGGTAGGGAATCCATATTTATACTTTTGCTCTGTGACGCTTCGCACCAGCTCTTGCTGCCGGTTGCTCTCCATGCTTTCTTGTTTCATTCTTGCTGTGTTCCTCCTACATTAACGATTTCCTGTGCCACTCGCCCTGCTGCCGGCATGAAGATGTCGGCCAGACGTTCTATCGGATAGTAGAACAACGAAGCCTCCTTCTTGGTTCGGTGTATCAGTTGGCAGTCGCTGTCGATAAACTCGACGGCGCCAATCACCAGCCCTACCAACAGCAGGGCTTTCAAGGCTCCTAACCCTGCGCCGAGCCAGCGGTTCACCCAGCCCAGATGCACCGCTTCCATGGCCTTGGTCAGCAAGGCGGCCAGCAGCGTGAAGGCCAGAGGCACGGCTATCCAGATGGCTACGAAAGCCAGGACTTGGGCTACGGTCAGCGAGTCGGTGAGGTAGGAGAAATACTTCTCGGCTACCACTCCATAGAGCATCTTGGCTGCCAGCAGTCCCACGACCAGTCCCAGCAGCGAGGCCAGTTGACGAATGAAGCCTTTCAGGGCACCCATCAGGGTGCCGGCCAGAAAGGCTACGAGAATCAGTATGTCAATCAGTTCCAAAATCTTACAATGTAGCTTTTACTTCAATTTCTTCGTAAGTCTCGATGACGTCGCCCACCTTGATATCGTTGCAGGCTGTCAGGCTGATACCACACTCGAAGTTGGTACCCACCTCCTTCACGTCGTCCTTGAAGCGCTTCAGGGCATTGATAGAGCCGGTGAAGACCACGATGCCGTCGCGGATGAGGCGAGCCTTGTCGGTACGCTTCACCTTGCCGGTCTTTACCATGGCACCAGCCACGATGCCCACCTTGCTGATGTTGAACACCTCGCGCACCTCGATGGTGGCTGTCACCTGCTCCTTCAGCGTGGGGGCGAGCATACCTTCCATGGCAGCCTTCACCTCCTCGATGGCATCGTAGATGACGGAGTACTTGCGGATGTCCACACCCTCTTGTTCGGCCAGACGGGCAGCTGCACCCGAGGGACGTACCTGGAAGCCCACGATGATGGCATCCGATGCGGCTGCCAGCGATACGTCGCTCTCCGATATCTGTCCCACACCCTTGTGGATGACATTGACCTGAATCTGCTCGGTGGAGAGCTTGATGAGCGAGTCGCTCAGGGCCTCTACCGAACCGTCCACGTCACCCTTCACGATGACGTTCAGCTCGTGGAAGTCGCCCAAGGCGAGACGGCGGCCCACCTCGTCGAGCGTCAGCATCTTCTGTGTGCGCAGACCCTGTTCACGCTGCAACTGTTCGCGCTTGCCGGCTATCTCGCGAGCCTCTTGCTCCGTCTCGATGACGTGGAAGGTGTCGCCTGCGGCAGGGGCGCCGTTCAAACCCAGAATCAGGGCCGGCTCGGCCGGTCCGGCCTCCTTGAGGCGCTGGTTGCGCGCATTGAACATGGCCTTCACGCGACCATAGCTGGTGCCGGCCAACACGATGTCGCCCATCTTCAGGGTGCCGTTGGCCACCAGCACGGTAGCCACATATCCGCGTCCTTTGTCGAGCGACGACTCGATGATGCTACCCGTAGCCTTGCGGTTGGGGTTGGCTTTGAGCTCCAGCATTTCAGCCGCCCGCCGCACCTGCG
>CAMGAL010000297.1 GCA_946007445.1 uncultured Mediterranea sp. | reverse complement strand
GCAGCAGAGGCAGCAGTCAGTTGGCCAAATATGACCTCGCCACCGGCCTCATGCAGCCATTGACCTATGGCAGCCACGGCGCGTGGCTGAACGATATTTCTCCCGATGGAAAAACATTGCTCTGCACCAGTTCGCGTCAGATTATCACCCGGCATCCGTTCAACTTTACGACGTTGTTTGAAATAGACCTGCAGACCTTGAAGGCAGACACTTTGGTGGTTGATGAAGGATTCCTGAATCGGGCAGCCTATTCGCCCGATGGCCAAACCCTCGTCCTGATAGGTTCCCCGGAGGCCTTTGGAGGCATCGGAAAGAACTGTGGAAACCTGCCCATTGCCAACGATTTCGACACGCAGGCCTTCTTGATGAACCGTGCCGACCGTCAGATTACGCCCATCACACGAGACTTCAAGCCGACGGTAGAATTGCTGCAGTGGAACCGCACCGATGGCTGCCTCTACTTCAAGACCACCGACCGTGACTGCCAGCATATCTACCGCTATTCCCCTAAAACTCGGCAATTTGATATGCTCCCCTTGTCAGAGGATGTGATTACTTCGTTTGCTATTGCCGCTGATGCTCCTACGGTCGCAGCCTACGTGGGTGGAGGCAACTACAGCATCGGTGTGGCCTACCTGTATGATGGCAAGAAAAATAGCTCCCGTCTGCTGGCCAATCCGTTTGCTCCCACCTTGCAGTATATCCAATTGGGCAAGATGGAGGAGTGGAACTTCACGGCGGCCGATGGTACGGAGATAACCGGTCAGATCTGCCTGCCGCCCGACTTCGACCCCAACAAGAAGTATCCGCTGATTGTCTATTACTATGGGGGCACCACGCCCACCACGCGTGGCATCTATTCTCCCTACAGCGCCCAGCTCTTTGCGGCGTTCGACTATGTGGTCTATGTCATCCAGCCCAGCGGTGCCATTGGCTTCGGCCAGGAGTTTTCGGCCCGTCACGTCAATGCTTGGGGCGACTGGACGGCCGACGAGATCATTGAGGGTACCCGTAAGTTCTGTGAGGCCCATCCCTTCGTCGATGCGAAGAAAGTCGGTTGTGTGGGAGCCTCTTACGGTGGATTCATGACCCAATATCTCCAAACTAAAACAGATATGTTTGCTGCTGCCGTGTCTCATGCAGGCATCAGCAATGTGACCAGTTATTGGGGCGAGGGCTACTGGGGCTATTCGTACAACAGTGTGGCGGCTGCCCGCAGCTATCCATGGAATCGCCCTGAGTTGTTCACCAAGCATGGTTCTCTCTTCAATGCCGACAAAATCAAAACACCTTTGCTCTTGTTGCATGGAACTGCCGATACCAACGTGCCCATCGGTGAGAGCATCCAGCTCTACAATGCCTTGAAGATATTAGGCAGGCCTGTAGAGTTCATCACTGTGGATGGAGAAAATCATCACATCCTGGAGGAACACAAGCGGGAGCAGTGGCATCAGTCCATGATGGCCTGGTTTGCCCGTTGGCTGCAAGACAGCCCCGAGTGGTGGAATGATCTTTACCCCGAACGGCACTGGTAATCAATATCAATAGGAAAAACGATGAAAACGATGAAAGCAAAACACATTATTCTCGCTTTGCTGGCATGTACCTGTATGTCATGCAGTCAAAGGCAAAAGAACAACGGAAATATGGAGACAAAAGTAAAAATTGAAACCAATTATGGCGACATCGTGGTGAAGCTCTATGACGAGACCACCCAGCATCGCGACAATTTCATTAAACTGGTGGAACAAGGCACTTACGAAGGCACGCTGTTCCATCGTGTCATCAAGGATTTCATGGTTCAGGCAGGCGACCCTGAGTCGAAGAACGCGCCGAAAGGCAAAATGCTGGGTTCGGGTGACGTCGGTTACACCGTACCTGCAGAGTTTGTTTATCCGCAGTATTTTCACAAGCGAGGTGTGCTGGCTGCTGCCCGCGAAGGCGATCAGGTCAATCCGCAGCGTGCCTCGTCGGGATGTCAGTTCTATATCGTGACCGGTCGGGTCTTCAACGATTCCACCCTGCTCTCCATGGAGCAGCAGCGCAACCAGCAGCGCTTGACTGTAGCCTTCAATGCACTGGCACAGAAACGGATGAAGGAAATCTATAAGCTCCGCAAAGCCGGTGACCAGGAAGCCTTGATGGACTTGCAGGACAGCCTGATAGCCCAAGCCGAAAAGGAAGTGGCCCAGCAGCCTGCGTTCCGCTTTACGCCCGAGCAGGTGAAGGCCTATACCACCGTAGGCGGTACCCCTCACCTGGATGGAGAATACACCGTCTTCGGCGAAGTGCTGGAAGGCATGGACATCGTTGACCGGATTCAGAAGGTGAAAACCGATCGGAATGACCGCCCCGAAGAAGATGTGGTCATCAAGAAAATGACTTTACTCTAAGGGAATGAATATCCATAAGCAGGTTCTGCCCAACGGCCTCAGACTGGTGCATCATGAGGATGCCAGCACTCAGATGGTGGCACTGAATGTCGTGTATGACGTAGGTGCCCGCGACGAGCATCCTGACCATACCGGGTTTGCCCATCTCTTCGAGCACCTCATGTTTGGTGGCTCACTGCATATTCCCGACTACGATACGCCTCTGCAACAAGCCGGAGGGGAGAACAATGCTTGGACCAACAACGACCTGACCAACTACTACCTGACCGTTCCTCGCTGCAATGTGGAGATAGGATTCTGGCTGGAGTCTGACCGGATGCTGGGATTGGCTTTCAGCCAAGAGAGTCTCGATGTGCAGCGAGGGGTGGTGATGGAGGAGTTCAAGCAGCGATGTCTCAACCAGCCGTATGGCGATGTGGGCCATTTGATACGTTCCTTGGCCTACCAGGTGCATCCCTACCGGTGGCCCACCATTGGGCGCAAGTTGGAACACATCCAGCAGGCCACGCTGGACGAAGTCCGCTCCTTTTTCTACCGGTATTATGCGCCCAACAATGCCATATTGTCCGTCACCGGTGCCATCTCGTGGGAGGAGACCCTGCGTCTGGCCGAGAAGTGGTTTGCACCGATACCTCGTCGTGAGGTGCCTGTCAGACAGCTGCCTGCCGAGCCCCTGCAGACCTCCGAACGCCGCCTGAGCGTACAGCGTGCCGTGCCCTTGGACGGCTTGTTTATGGCCTTCCCGATGTGTTGCCGGATGGATGACGATTACTATGCGTTCGACATCCTATCCGACATCCTGAGCAATGGGCGTTCCAGTCGGTTGAACCGTCGGTTGGTGCAGGAACAACGCATCTTCTCCTCTATTGATGCCTACATCAGCGGTTCGCGCGATGCCGGTCAACTTCACCTCTCAGGCCAGCCGGTGTCCG
>CAMGAL010000296.1 GCA_946007445.1 uncultured Mediterranea sp. | reverse complement strand
TGGTCTACCTGACCCTGATTCAAGAGGCCGGCAACATCGTGACCTACACCATCAACCTGATGAAGGTCATCCGGAAATTCAATGAGTGACCACCGGCTTGAGTCCCATCCGTTCCGCCCGCTGCATTAAGAATGAGCGGGCGGCTTCGTATTCGTTGGGTATCACCCCGTCGAGGATGGCATCTTTGATGGCGCTCTTCAGCGTTCCCACCTCCCGGCAAGGCTGCAGGCCGAAGGTAGCCATAATCTCCTCCCCACTGACGGGAGGCTGGAAGTTGCGGATGCGGTCGCGCTCTTCGAGGTCCTTCAGCTTGCGGCGCACCAACTGGAAGTTGTTGAGGAAGCGCTGCTTGCGCTCGCTGTTCTTCGACGTAATGTCGGCTTCACAGAGAGTCATCAGATCATCGATGTCATCGCCCGCCTCAAACAGCAGACGGCGCACAGCCGAGTCGGTCACCACCTCATCGGCTATCACAATGGGACGCATGTGCAGACCCACCAACTTCTGCACATACTTCATCTTCTCGTTCATGGGCAGCTTCATCTTGCGGAAGATGTCAGGGACCATCTTTTCGCCGACAAAGTTGTGGTTATGGAACGTCCAGCCCAGTTTCGGCTCCCAGCGCTTGGTGACAGGCTTGCCTATGTCGTGCAAGAGGGCCGCCCAGCGCAACCAGAGGTTGTCAGTATGCCGGCTGATGTTGTCCAGCACCTCCAAGGTATGGTAGAAGTTGTCCTTGTGGGCACGCCCGTTTCGCGTCTCAATGCCCTGCAGAGCCACCAGCTCGGGGAAAATCAGCTCCAGCAGGCCACAACGGTCGAGGTCGATGAATCCACGCGAAGGCGTGGGCGAAAGCATAATCTTGTTCAGTTCATCCGCAATGCGTTCGCGGGATATGATGCTGATGCGCTCGCGGTTGCGGCAGAGCGACTCAAATGTCTCGTCGTCGATATAAAATTTCAGCTGGGTGGCGAAACGAATGCAACGCATCATGCGCAGCGGGTCGTCGCTGAACGTCACATCGGGGTCGAGAGGCGTGCGTATGGTACGGTGTTCCATGTCGTAGAGCCCATCGAAGGGGTCCACCAGCTCGCCAAACCGGTCCCGGTTGAGGCAGACAGCCAAGGCATTGATGGTAAAGTCGCGACGGTTCTGGTCATCCTCCAACGTGCCGTCTTCTACGATGGGCTTGCGGCTGTCGTGGCTGTACGACTCCTTGCGAGCACCGACAAACTCTACCTCCGTATCGTGGTATTTCAGCTGGGCTGTACCGAAGTTGCGGAACACCGAGACGTGCGCCCCACGTCCCAACTTACGTCCCAAGGCTTCGGCCATCTGTATGCCACTGCCCACCACCACCACGTCGATGTCTTTCGACGGGCGTTGCAGGAAGAGGTCGCGCACATAGCCCCCTACCACATAGCATTCCAGCCCAAGGTTGTCGGCCACCTCCGAGATGGTTTCAAATATCGGTTGGCTGAAATGTTGCTTCAGCTCTTCGTCAGTCCATTGCTTCATGATGAAAAAATCTACTTTCAATCGGCAAAGATACGGATATTCTTTCTATTTTTGTGCCCAGATACCGAACTAATATGAAACGAATCATTCTCTTGGCGTGCCTTGGTGGTGCGTTCACCGCTTGCGACAACAGCGAGAAGCAGGCAGCCCAACGGCTGCAACTGGCCCGTGAAGCCTTTGAAAACGGCCTCTATAGTGAAGCCAAACTACATATCGACAGTATCAAGCTACTCTACCCGAAAGCGTTCGATGTACGGCGCGAAGGCATTGGCTTGATGCAACAGGTGGAATTGGCCGAACAGACCCATGGTTTGGCCTATCTCGATAGTATGGTTCAAGTCAAACAACAGATGCTTGAATCCATCCGCAGCCGCTATACCTTCGAGAAGAACGAGGAGTACGAACGCATAGGCCACTACCTGCACCCTTCGCAGGTCATTGAGAAGAACCTCCACCGCTCCTTCCTCCGCTTTCGGGTGGACGAACAGGGAGTGCTGAGCACCACCAGCATCTATTGCGGTTCACGCTCCATCCACCACACGGGCGTGCGCGTCACCGCCCCCGATGGCACCTTTGCCGAAACAGCCGCCTCGACCGACAGCTACGAGACGACCGACTTAGGAGAAAAGATCGAGAAAGCCGACTACAAGCCCGGACAGGACGGCAACCTGCTGGAGTTTGTGGCCCTGCACAGCGACCAGCCCCTCAAACTCACCTACCAAGGTGAGCATCCCTACTCCACCACCCTCACTCCGTCCGACCGCCAAGCTGCCGTAGCCATCCGCGAGTTGGCCCAGATACTGGCCTCCATCACTGAAATCCGCAAAAACATCGACGAGACCCGCTTGAGGATAGAGTTCGTGCAGAAGAAAATGGCCGAGAGGGAAAAGTAACGTTTTACCGGCCACTACTTACTGTACACCGGTCGCACAGGAAGACCGGTGTATCTGCTGGCATTCGGATGGATGGCTGCCGTATTATTGAAGTTGGTGGACAACGCTTTTACACTATTGTCAGTGCTTGCGGAACTTGACCAATAATAACCTATTGTTGTGCTAGAAGGGGTGCTACTGTCATAGTAGCCAAATGTTTTCATCGTAATCCGGTTGCCTGTCTTCTTGCTGGTAAAGGTGATGATGTTGCCAGACTTCTGGTAGGTACACGCATTGAAGAGCTCCCGCCACTCGTCAGCCGTAGGAGTTCTCCATTTGCCACCCCAATGGTTGGTGGCGGCATCGTAAGTGGGGTCTCCTGAATAGCTATATCCCAGAGGCAGATCCTTCGGAGGTGTACCTGTCGTAAAGCTATTGTTGTATGTGGTGTATGCGGCGTTACCATAGCTGCCGGTATCCTTATTGGCACCCCACATCACACAGTAGCCTTTCAGTGTGCTGATATTCTCCGATGTCACCGTGGGATCCTCCTCCGCGCCCACATTGAAGCTCGCCCACATCACGGAGGTCCCCATATCCACCGCCGTATTGTACGGCACCTTGATGGCACTCTCATCCATTGTATAGCAACATCCTGCCTCCGTGTAGATAGGTCGCAGCTCTTTCCATTTGCCGGTCTCAAAGCGGTACAGCTTGCCTCCGAACAGGTACTTGACGCATATATCCAAGATGCAACCCGGAGTGAATAGATACCTGTATTCATCCTGCCCATTGGAGGTCCCCATGAGGTAAGGAGTGAAGTCCTGACCCCCGAATAGGAAATCGTATTTCACAGAGCCTTCTGGTATGTAGAATCTGAGCATGGCCAGTGTATGGGCAAAGGTCAGGCTGACGCGCTTGTCCTCTACAGAGAC
>CAMGAL010000295.1 GCA_946007445.1 uncultured Mediterranea sp. | reverse complement strand
ATACCAGCGCTGTCTTATCCACATACAGGTAGCCGTTACGACGGATATCCTCGAAAGTCTGTATCCCGATGGGAAGTTTTCTCTCTTGCATCATCATCATTGTCTTTAGCTTAATCCATCCGCAAAGTTAAGCAAACCATCCCACTTCTCCAAGCCCCAACCTCCACAATCTTTCTGCATTAAGTCTGTTTCCGCTTGGCCGTTTCCTTGCAATAGAATATCTTTGTAGCACAAATTCTCCTGAAAGAATCGTAAACAAAATAGTCACGTTATGAAAAAGTTTATCGTATGGGGGTGGGCCACCTTGGTGGCTATCCTCCATCTGGCCGCTCAGCCCGGTAGCGGCGTGGTCTATCAAGATGCACAGGCACGGCTCACGCTAATAGCCGATGGTGCCATCCGCCTGGAGTATGCCCCCGATGGGAAATGGGTGGACAACAAGTCGTTCATTGCCGTGGAACGCCTGTACACACCCGTGGCCCACCAAGTGTCGAACAAAGGGAAATGGGTGGAAATCAGAACCTCCAAGATGAGGGTGCGCTACCGCAAAGGGAGCGGAGCCTTCACAGCCGACAACCTGCAGATTGCCTCCGAAGGGCTCACTCCAGCCTTCGTCTGGAAGCCGGGCATGAAGCAACGGCACAACCTGAGAGGCACCTACCGCACACTGGACCAGCTGGACGGCGACCTCATGGCGGGCGACGGCTACGACACCCTGACCACCGCCCAGCCCCCGGAACCGGCCCAGGCCCTCCTCGCCCGCGCCGGCTGGACCCTGATTGACTACACACACGGACTGCTCTTCGACGGCAATCCCGAGTGGGAGTGGGTGAAGGAACGTCCGCAGGGCGAAGGGCAAGACTGGTACTTCCTGGCCTACGGACACGACTACAAGGGTGCGCTCAAGGAGTTCACACGCTTTGCCGGACAGGTGCCCCTACCGCCACGCTACGCCTTCGGCTACTGGTGGTCGCGCTACTGGAGCTACTCCGACAAGGAGGTGCGCGAGCTGGTCGACAAGTTCCGCCGATACGACATACCGCTCGACGTGCTGGTCATCGACATGGACTGGCACTACACCGAAAAGGGCAAAGGAGGATGGACAGGCTGGACCTGGAACCGCAACCTCTTCCCCGACCATCGAGCCTTCCTCCGCTACCTGAAGGACGAGCATCTGAAGATTACCCTCAACCTCCACCCGGCCGACGGATTCTCCTCCTACGAGGAGTGTTTCCCCCGACTGGCCAAAGCGATGGGGGTTGACCCTGCCACCAAGCACATCCCTTGGGTGAGCTCGGACAAGAAGATGTTCACCAACCTCTTCCGCGAGGTGCTCGAACCGATGGAGAAGGAGGGCGTAGACTTCTGGTGGCTCGACTGGCAGCAGCACCTCTACGACCCCGTCATCCCCAACCTGAAGAACACCTGGTGGATCAATTACGCCTTCTTCAGCTACCGCGACCGCTTCCAGCAGCGGCGCCCCCTGCTCTATCACCGCTGGGGCGGACTGGGCAACCACCGCTACCAGATAGGCTTCTCGGGCGATGCCATCATCAGCTGGAAGTCCTTGGAGTATCAGCCCTACTTCAACTCCACCGCCTCCAACGTGCGCTCCGGCTACGGGAGCCCCGCCCTGGGCGGACACATGTGGGGCCGGGTAGAGCCGGAGATGTACGTCCGCTGGATGCAGTTCGGAGCCTTGAGCCCCATCATGCGCACCCACTCGTCCAAAGACGCCCGCCTGGTGAAAGCCCCCTGGAGCTTTGCCCCCGAAGTGACGGAAGCCCTGCGGCAGAGTGTCCTGCAGCGCTACGAGATGGTGCCCTACATCTACACCATGGCCCGCCGTTGCCACGACGAAGGGCGCTCGCTCTGCCGCCCCCTCTACTACGACCATCCCGACGCCGAGGAAGCCTACACCTTCCGCAACGAGTATATGTTTGGCGACCAGATGCTGGTGGCACCCATCACGGCACCCGCCCACGAGGGCTATGCCGACATCGACGTCTGGCTGCCCGAAGGCTCTTGGTATGAACTCTCCAGCGGCACCCTGCTGCAAGGCGGCCGTATCGTCAAGCGTTCGTTTGCCCTCGACGAATATCCCCTCTACGTCAAGGCAGGTGCCATCCTGCCCTTCCATGCCGACCGGGTGCAGAACCTGGAGCGCACCGACGAGGCACTGGCCCTCCACGTCTTCCCCGGAGGTGAAGGCTCCTTCACCCTCTACGAAGACCAGGGCGATGACAAGGGGTATCAGGAGGCCTGCGCCTGGACACCACTGCAATCCGAGCGTCATGGGCAGCAGCTGACCATCACCCTCGGCAAGCGTTCAGGCAGCTATGCCGGTATGCCCGAAAAGCGGCGCTTCACCGTGCAGGTACATGCCTCTGCCGTACCCCAACGGGTGACGGTGAACGGCCGTCCTGCTCCCTTCCAGTACCGGGGCGAGGATTTCTCGCTGCTGATACCTCTGGGCGAAGTGGCCGGCACCGAAGAGAGACGGATTGAGGTCACCTATGCCGCCGAAGAGCTCGACCTGACCACCGGACTGAAGGGGCAGAGCCGCCGCATCGCACAAGCCCTGTCGCAGTTGAGGTATCGCTTCGCCGGACTGGAGTTGAAGGAGGAACTGGGCCCGATGGGTGTATTGGGCGAGGCCGTGACCTACCATCCCGAGTCGCTGGCACAGCTGGTCCGTGCCTTCCAGACCTCCTACCGCGACCTGCCCGCCGTGCTCCGTCGCGAGGGACTGAAGGAGGAGGATGCCCAGTGGTTCCTGCAGGCCATCCATTGGGAATGACCACCCAAGAACAGCCTGCCTCGTCGGCGTTCTACATAAAAACCACGGATTCGCACAGATGATACGGGGAAACACAGATTAGTATTAGCCGTGCTGATGCGTGGAAATCCGTGGTTTCCATTCTTCATTTTTCATTCTTCATTCCACCACGAATCTCCCGCAAAGAAATCCGCTCACGAAGTACTCCTGCCCCTTGCCGTGACCCACCGCTTGAACTCCCTTGCCTGCTACAGCTTGCTGGAGAGAATCAAGGCATAAAGGCCTGACTCGTTGATGAAGGTGGTTAGTTGTGCCCCGTCCAAGGGGTGAACGAATCGTTCACCCCTTGTCCTCATCGGCTACATGGTCTCGAATGGCTTTGGGCGGCAACTCAAAGCACCCACTTTTCGCATATTATTTTGCAACTAAAGAACCTGATTGGTGAATCAACAATGAGGTTAACCATTCCCACTCTATGCTTTGCTCAAACCACATTATCAAATGACAGGAAATGAAAATTTCCGTTCATTTCCGAGTGATATTGTTA
>CAMGAL010000294.1 GCA_946007445.1 uncultured Mediterranea sp. | reverse complement strand
TCTTCGGCAACACGGGCAAGTTTGACGACCTGATGCCCGCCATCGTGAAGCACAAGACCGAAAAGTACCTCGTGCCCATGTCGGACGTGCACAACGATGACATCAAAAACGCCCTCGACAAGACGAAGGTGCAGCACAACGAAGTGGTGATGTATCGCACCGTGAGCAACAACTTCTCGCCCGAGGAGAAGTTCGACTACGACATGGTGCTCTTCTTCAGCCCCGCCGGTGTGGCCTCGCTGCAGAAGAACTTTCCGAATTTCGAACAGGGCGACATGAAGATAGGTACCTTCGGCACCGTCACTGCCCAGGCTGTGCGCGATGCCGGCCTCAGGCTCGACCTGGAGGCTCCCTCGGTGCAAGCCCCCTCGATGACGGCTGCCCTGGAGCTCTATCTGAAGGAGCACAACAAGTAAATTCCAGATGATGACCGCTACGCTGCACAAGGCCGAACGACTGAGCCGGCAGAGAGTCATTGACTCCCTGTTTGCCGGTGGAGCCAGCTCGTTCTCGCTCTTCCCCTTGCGGGTGGTCTATCTCCCCTCTGATGCCTTGGAGGCACCGGCCGCTATCCTGGTCAGTGTCTCCAAGCGTCGTTTCAAGCGGGCGGTGAAGCGCAACCGCGTGAAGCGGCAGATACGCGAGGCCTACCGGCTCCACAAGTCGCTGCTGCTGCCCACCCTGGAGGCCAAGCAGATGAAGCTGGCTGTGGCCTTCATCTACCTGTCCGACAGGCTGGTTCCTTCCAGCCTCATCGAGGAGCGCATGAAAGGGGCCTTGTGCCGCATTGCCGAGAGCCTATGAGACGCCTCCTCAGCCAGCTGTTGCTCTGGCCCATCTACTTCTACCAGCGTTGCATTTCGCCCTTGACCCCTCCCTCTTGCCGCTTTACGCCCACCTGCTCGCAGTATGCCGTAGAGGCCATCCGCCGTCACGGTCCCTTTCGGGGTCTATGGCTGGCAGTGCGCCGCCTGTTGCGTTGCCATCCCTGGGGCGGTTCGGGCTACGACCCTGTCCCCTGATTCCTGAAGCCATGCCTGCCCCACTCTCCTTTCCCCTCGATTGCCACACCCACCGGCTGCCTGAC
Organism: uncultured Mediterranea sp.; assembly: GCA_946007445.1. Classification (GTDB taxonomy): domain Bacteria; phylum Bacteroidota; class Bacteroidia; order Bacteroidales; family Bacteroidaceae; genus Bacteroides. Next base: position 2,252 of record CAMGAL010000294.1, on the reverse strand, counting down.
CAGCCCGGCCGGGCCTTGGTCAGCACGCGCCCTGCGGAGTTCGCCCCGCAAGCCGGGCAGTGCTACTCGGTAGGCGTTCACCCCTGGTATCCGCAAGACGCCGCCCTCCCCTGGCAGGCGATGGTGCGCCATCCGCAAGTGTGGGCGGTGGGCGAAGCGGGCCTTGACAAGCGGTGCGACACCCCTTGGGAGCAGCAGCTGGAGCTGTTCGGCCAGCAGATAGAGGCATCGGAGGCAGTGGGCAAGCCACTCGTCATACATCTGGTGGGGGCAGCGGCCGAGCTGCTGGCCCTGCACCGCACGCTGCGCCCCCGGCAGGCGTGGATCGTCCACGGCTTTCGGGGCAAGGCACCGCAGGCAGATAGCTACCTGCGCCGCGGCCTCTACCTCTCCTTCGGCAGCCGCTTCCAGCCCGAAGCCCTGCTGGCCACCCCCTTGGAGCGCCTGCTGCTCGAGACGGACGAGAGCCCGGAGTCCATCGACGACATCTATGCCCGTGTGGCCCGTCTGAGAGGCTTGTCGGTGGAAGAGCTGACGGCAGCCACCCAAGCCAACTTCCGTCGGATTTGTCGGGCGGATGGTTCATTCGGCGGAAAATAATCGGGCTTTGTTTCCTTTTTCAAGAAACTCTGCTTACCTTTGCCACAACCAATTAAATCCTCAAAACATCCAAATTATGTTCTGCAAAGAAACCTACATCCAGCGCAGAGCCGCACTGAAGAAATACCTCGGCTCCGGAGTGCTGCTGTTCCTCGGCAACGACGAGCAGGGCCTGAACTACGAAGACAACTGCTTCCGCTATCGCCAGGACTCCACGTTCCTCTACTACTTTGGCGTATCGGCTCCCGGGCTGACGGCCGTCATCGACATCGACGAAGACCGCGACATCGTCTTCGGCGACGAGATGAGCATTGACTTCATCGTCTGGGCAGGCAAGTTGCCCAGCCTGCGCGAGAAGGCTGCCCAAGCCGGCATCAGCGACACCCGTCCTGCAGCCGAGGCACCCTCCTACCTGCAGCAGTGCGTCCGCCAGGGTCGCACCATCCACTACCTGCCTCCCTACCGGGCCGAGCACAAGCTGAAGCTGGCCGAGTGGCTGGGCATCCCCACCAACCGCCAGGACGCCTCGGTGGAGTTCATCAAGGGAGTGGTGGCCCAACGCAACTTCAAGACCGACGAGGAGATTGCCGAAATCGAGAAGGCCTGCGACATCACGGCCGACATGCACGTGGCTGCCATGAAGGCCGTGCGCCCCGGTATGCACGAATATGAGGTGATGGCCGAAGTGGCCAAGGTGGCCTATGCCGCCGGAGCCGACCTCAGCTTCCCTACCATCGCCACCATCAACGGACAGACGCTCCACAACCACAGCTATCACAATCTGGTGAAGCCCGGCGACCTCTTCCTGCTCGACGCCGGAGCCGAACTGCCCTCAGGCTATTGCGGCGACATGTCGTCCACCATCCCTGCCGACAAGACCTTCACGCCCCGTCAGCGTGCCGTCTATGAGATTCAGAACGCCATGCACCTGGCCGCCGTCGAGGCCTTGCGTCCCGGCATCCCCTACATGGAGGTGTACGAGCTCTCGGCCAAGGTGCTGGTGGAGGGCATGAAGAACCTCGGCCTGATGAAGGGCAATGCCGAAGATGCCGTGCGCGAAGGTGCTCACGCCCTCTTCTATCCCCACGGCTTGGGCCACATGATGGGCATGGATGTGCATGACATGGAGAACTTCGGCGAAGTATGGGTAGGCTACGGCGGACAGCCCAAGAGCACCCAGTTCGGCCGCAAGAGCCAGCGCCTGGCCATCCCCCTGCAGCCGGGATTCGTGCTCACCGTCGAGCCGGGCGTCTACTTCATCCCCGACCTCATCGACCTCTGGAAGGGCGAGAAGAAGTTCACCGACTTCATCAACTACGACAAGGTGGAGGAGTATCGCCACTTCGGCGGCATCCGCAACGAGGAGGACTACCTCATCACCGCCGACGGTGCCCGCCGCCTGGGCAAGCGGATTCCCCTCACGCCCGACGAGGTAGAGGCGCTGCGTTGAAGCCTGACATAAAAAAAATATATCCTTACACTGCGGAGCGTATGCAGGGTGGCTGTGTCCCCCTGCTCGCTCCGCTTTCTTTTCGCCCTTCCTCCGCTTTCCCCATGCACTGTCTCGTATGTTTGTTTTACTACGCAAAAAGCCTTCAAGCGGAGTCAGACTGGAGTCACACTGGAATCACACTGGAGTCACACTGGAGTCA
>CAMGAL010000293.1 GCA_946007445.1 uncultured Mediterranea sp. | reverse complement strand
AACAAAAAGAAAATATGGCACAGAAAAGAAATGCTTTGGGACGTGGCCTGGATGCCCTCTTCTCCATGGACGAGGTGCAGACCGGTGGTTCCTCCTCCATCAGCGAGGTGGAGCTGACCAAGATTCAGGTCAACCCCAACCAGCCACGGCGTGAATTCGACCCCGTGGCACTGCAAGAGCTGGCCGACTCCATCCGCGAAATCGGTATCATACAGCCCATCACGCTGCGCAAGATCAACGATGAAGAGTACCAGATCATCGCTGGTGAGCGACGCTTTCGCGCCTCGCAGATGGCGGGTTTGGAGCGTGTGCCTTCCTATATCCGTACTGCTGATGATGAGAACGTGCTGGAGATGGCCCTCATCGAGAATATCCAGCGCGAAGACCTCAACTCCGTGGAGATTGCCCTCACCTACCAGCACCTGCTCGACCAATATGGGCTGACGCAAGAGCGACTCAGCGAGCGTGTAGGCAAGAAGCGCACCACCGTAGCCAACTACCTTCGCCTGCTCAAGCTCCCCGCACCGGTACAGATGGGACTGAAGAACAAACAGATTGACATGGGCCATGCCCGTGCCCTGCTTAGTCTCGACGACCCCAAGCTGCAGGTCAAACTCTATGAAGAGATTGTGGCACAAGGCTACTCAGTGCGCCGTGTCGAAGAGCTCGTAAAGCAACTCAGCCAAGGCGAAAGCATTGTCAGCAACGGGCGCAAAATCGCCCCCAAGCAGCAACGCCTGCCCGAAGAGTACAACATGCTGAAGCAGCAGCTTTCCGGATTCTTCAACACCCGCGTACAACTGACCTGCTCCGATCAGGGCAAAGGGAAAATCAGCATTCCCTTCGCCAACGAAGAGGAGCTGGAACACATCATGCGCATTTTTGATTCGCTAAAGAAATAGATGAAGAGAACGTTCATAACCCATCTCGTGCGCTTCAGCCTCGTGCTGCTGCTCTGCCTGCTGCAAATGGTAGGCGGCACGGCAATCATTGCCCAAAACCAGCCGCGCGCTGCCTCGAAACGACAGTATCACACGACTGCCGACAGCCTGGCCGCCGAAAATCAGCGCAAGATGCTAGAGCTAACTACTCCCCCAACGCTACAGAGCCAACCCCTGCCCACCGACAGTCTGGACCAGGCTCTCAACCGGAAGCAATGGGTGCCCAACCCCACCAAGGCCACCTGGCTGGCCCTCATCTTTCCGGGCGGAGGCCAGATTTACAACCGCAAGTACTGGAAGCTCCCCATCTTCTACGGTGGCTTTGCCGGCTGTGCCTACGCCTTGAGCTGGAACAACAAGATGTACAAAGACTACATGAGCGCCTACAAGGATGCCGCCAACAACCGTTGGGACTCGTCAAGCATCACCGACCTGCTCCCCCCTGGCTACCTGGACCGCGTCTCGAAAACCCAACTCACCGAAACCCTGCGCAAGCGCAAAGATACCTACCGACGCTACCGTGACCTCAGCATCTTCGCCTTTATCGGCGTCTATCTGCTCTCGGTAGTCGATGCCTATGTTGATGCAGAACTCTCCAACTTCGACATCACTCCCGAACTGAGTATGCGTGTGGAGCCTGCCCTCATCGACACGAAAACCGTCAGCAGCAGCTCCTCTCAAAAGTCGGTCGGCCTGCAATGCAGCTTCCGCTTTTAACTTCCAAACTCCTGTACCAACCATGAAGAGAAGACCCTATATCACCCTCCTGCTCCTCCCCCTTGTTTGCAGCCTGAGCTCTACCCACGCTGCAGCACAAGAGCGTGTGGAGGTAACCATCCAAGAGAACGGCATCCCCCACGAAGAGTTCATTGACCTGCCTACAAGCATGACCTATCCCCTGGACAGCCTCCTGGTGGACTGGAAGGCCAAGAACTACATCGACCTGGGCAAGGAGTGCAGTACCTCGCCCGAGAATCCCCTCTTTAGCGACTCCGTCTATATCGACCGTCTGCAACGGATGCCCACCGTGATGGAGATGCCCTACAACGAGATCGTACGCAAATTCATCGACCAATATACCGGCCGACTGCGCAATCAGGTAGCCTTCATGCTGAGTGCCTGCAACTTCTACATGCCCATCTTCGAAGAGGCACTCGATGCCTACAACCTCCCCTTGGAGTTGAGGTACCTGCCCATCATCGAGTCGGCCCTCAACCCATCGGCCGTATCGCGTGCAGGTGCTGTTGGCCTCTGGCAGTTCATGCTCCACACCGGCAAGCTCTACGGTTTGCAGAGCAACAGCCTGGTGGACGAACGGCGCGACCCCATCAAAGCGACCTGGGCCGCTGCTCGCTACTTGAAGGAGATGTACGATATCTACCAAGATTGGAACCTCGTGATTGCCGCCTACAACTGCGGTCCGGGCAACATCAACAAAGCCATTCGCCGTGCCGGAGGGAAGAGTGACTACTGGGCCATCTACAACTACCTTCCTCGCGAGACACGCGGCTACGTGCCCGCCTTCATCGCTGCCAACTACGTGATGACCTACTACTGCAAACACAACATCTGCCCCATGGAGACCAACATCCCCCTGGCCACCGATACCGTGATGGTGAGCCGCAACCTCCATTTCCAGCAGATAGCCGACCTCTGCGACCTTCCCATTGAGGAGATCAAGAGCCTCAACCCGCAATATAAGCGACAGATTATTCCAGGTGAAAGCGGTCCGCAGACCCTCCGTCTGCCGCTCAACACGATCAGCACCTTCATCGACAAACAAGACACCATTTACAACCACCGCAGCGCTGAGCTCTTCAAGAACCGCCGCACTGTGGCTGCCGGTGGCAACAACTCGCGCGGGAAAACGGCCATCGCGGGCAGTGGCGAACTGCCCTACCACAAGATACGCAGTGGAGAGAATCTGGGCAGCATAGCCCGTAAATATGGCGTCAGCGTATCCAATCTTAAGAAATGGAACGGGCTGAGAAATAACAACATCACAGCAGGCAAACGACTGAAAATCTACCGCTAACCAACACCCCAATCCAGATGGACGACTATCCCCACCTCAGTACAAAGGAACAGGCCGAAGAGGCCATGATCCACCAGGCCTTCGAGGCACTGCTCAACGACTACCTCTCCACCAAGCACCGCAAGCGAGTGGAGATCATCACTAAGGCGTTCAACTTTGCTAACCAGGCGCACCGTGGCATCAAGCGCCGCTCGGGCGAGCCCTATATCATGCACCCCCTGGCTGTAGCGCGGATTGTGTGCAACGAAATCGGCCTGGGTTCCACCTCCATCTGTGCCGCCCTGCTCCACGACGTGGTGGAAGATACCGACTATCCCATCGCAGCTAGCGCGAACCTGTGTGGTCCCAAGGGGTCAGCGATTGTGGACGGGCGGGCC
>CAMGAL010000292.1 GCA_946007445.1 uncultured Mediterranea sp. | reverse complement strand
CCGGCTCAGGCAAGGGCACACAAAGTGAAAGAATCGTAGCCAAGTATGGCATCAACCACATCTCCACCGGCGACGTGCTGCGTGCAGAAATCAAGAACGGAACAGAACTCGGCAAAACAGCCAAAAGCTACATCGACCAGGGACAACTCCTGCCCGACAACCTCATCATCGACATCCTGGCCAGCACGCTGGACAGCTTTCAGGAGAGCAAGGGCGTCATCTTCGACGGCTTCCCCCGCACCATCGCACAGGCCGAAGCCCTGAAGCAGATGCTGGCCGAACGCGGACAGCAGGTCAGCGTCATGCTCGACCTCGACGTGCCCGAAGAGGAGCTGATGACCCGCCTCATCAAGCGCGGTCAGGAGAGCGGCCGTGCCGACGACAACGAGGAGACCATCAAGAAGCGCCTCGTAGTCTATCACAGCCAGACGGCTCGCCTCATCGACTGGTACAAGGCAGAAGGCCTCTATGCCCACATCAACGGCTTGGGCGACCTGCAGGCCATCACCGACGAGATTTGCCAGGCCATCGACAAGAACCAATAAAACGATCCATCAGTCACTGAGAAGGGAGGTAAAGAAGTTAGAAGGAGGTATAGTCGTTAGAAGGGAGTATCGGCTTTAACTCCTGAGGCCCGCAAGGGCCGATAACTCCTTTTAACTCCTTTATCTCCTAAAAAAAACTCCTAACGAAACATGAGCACCCCCCGACACCCCAAAGGACTCTACCTCATCTTCGCCACCAGCACGGCCGAGCGGTTCAGCTACTACGGCATGAGGGCCATCTTCATCCTGTTTCTCACCCAAGCCCTGCTGTTCGACAAGGAGGCAGCCACCTCCATCTACGGTAGCTACACCGGCCTGGTCTACCTGGCTCCCCTGCTGGGCGGATACATCGCCGACAAGTATTGGGGCATCCGTCGTTCCATCTTTTGGGGTGCCATCCTGATGACCATCGGCCAGTTCCTCATGTTCTTCAGCGCCTCGACGCTCCACCAGCCCGCCCTCTCCCACTCGCTGATGTATGGCGGACTGGGCTTCCTCATCCTGGGCAACGGCTGCTTCAAGCCCACCGTCTCGGCCGTCATCGGGCAGCTCTACGAGCCAGGCGACTCGCGGCTCGACTCGGCCTACACCATCTTCTACATGGGTGTCAACGTAGGCTCCTTCTTCGCCCCCATCGTCTGCGGCTTCTTTGGCGAGACGGGCCGTCCCGAAGACTTCAAGTGGGGATTCCTCGTGGCCGCCCTGGTCACCGTCCTGACGGTCATCATCTTCCAGACGCAGAAGAACAAGTACCTAGTCAGCCCCACGGGCGAGAGCATCGGCATCATCCCCGACGCACGCCGCCGCGATGCGCAGGCACCGGCCCCGAAGGCCGCCGCTACCCCCCGCAAGTCGCGCCGCACCCGCTTCCTCATGGTGCTGCAGAGCCTGTTCTGGATCAGCCTGTTCACCTACCTCTTCCCCGACGCCTGGGTGAGCATCTGCATCTACTCGGCATGCCTCATCATCCCCATCGGCCTCATCATGGCAGACTCCCTCACCCGCATCCACCGCGAGCGCATTCTGGTCATCTACATCATCGCCTTCTTCGTCATCTTCTTCTGGGCGGCCTACGAGCAGGCCGGTGCCTCGCTCACCCTCTTTGCCTCCGAGCAGACCGAGCGTCACCTGCTGGGTTGGGAGGTGCCCGCCTCGTGGTTCCAGTCGCTCAATGCCATCATGATCGTCATCCTGGCAGCCCTCATGCCGGCGGTGTGGACCTTCCTCAACCGTCGCCACCTGGAGCCCGCCTCCCCCACCAAGCAAGCCATCGGCCTGCTGCTGCTCTCGCTGGGCTACCTCTTCATCAGCTTCGGCGTACAGGGGTTGCAGCCCGGTGTCAAGGTCAGCATGTTGTGGCTCGTAGGGCTCTACTTCATCCACACCCTGGGCGAGATTACCCTCTCCCCCATCGGCCTCTCCATGGTCAACAAGCTCACCCCCATCCGCTTCGCCTCGCTGATGATGGGCGTATGGTACATGTCCACCGCCACGGCCAACAAGTTTGCCGGTATGCTGGGCGGCCTCTATCCCGAGGAGGGCAAGGTGAAGTCGCTGCTGGGCTATCAGATAGAGACCCTCCACGACTTCTTCATGGTCTTCGTGGTCATGTCCGCCGTGGCCTCCCTCATCCTCTTCCTGCTCACCAAGAAGCTGCAGAAGATGATGCACGGAGTGGTATAAAATGTAGAATAGTAAAGAAACAATTGAAAATGGCAGAATCCAACTTTGTAGATTACGTGAAGATCTATTGCCGCTCCGGCAAGGGCGGTCGAGGTTCCACCCACATGCGCCGCGCCAAGTACGTGCCCAATGGCGGCCCCGACGGCGGCGACGGCGGACGCGGCGGACACATCATCCTGCGCGGCAACCGCAACTACTGGACCCTCCTACACCTGCGCTACGACCGCCACATCCTGGCCGGACACGGCGAGAGCGGCTCCAAGAACCGCAGCTTCGGCAAGGACGGCGAAGACAAGGTCATCGAAGTGCCCTGCGGCACGGTGGTCTATAACGCCGAGACGGGCGAGTACATCTGCGACGTCACCGAGCATGGCCAGGAGGTCATCCTGCTCAAGGGCGGTCGGGGCGGACTGGGCAACTGGCACTTCCGCACAGCCACCCGCCAGGCACCCCGCTTTGCCCAGCCGGGCGAGCCCATGCAGGAGATGACCGTCATCATGGAGCTCAAGCTGCTGGCCGATGTCGGACTGGTAGGCTTCCCCAACGCCGGCAAGTCCACCCTGCTGGCCGCCGTCTCGTCCGCCAAGCCCAAGATAGCCAACTACCCCTTCACCACCATGGAGCCCAACCTGGGCATCGTCTCCTACCGCGAAGGCAAGTCGTTCGTCATGGCCGACATACCCGGCATCATCGAGGGAGCCAGCGAGGGGCGCGGCCTGGGCCTGCGCTTCCTGCGCCATATCGAGCGCAACTCCCTGCTGCTCTTCATGGTGCCCGCCGACAGCGACGACATCCGCCGCGAGTACGACATCCTGCTCAACGAGCTCCGCAACTTCAATCCCGAGATGCTCGACAAGCAGCGCGTGCTGGCCGTCACCAAGTGCGACATGCTCGACCAGGAGCTGATGGACGAGATAGAGCCCACCCTGCCCGAAGGCATCCCCCACGTCTTCATCTCCTCCATCTCCGGCCTCGGCATCAGCGTGCTCAAGGACATCCTGTGGGAGGAGCTCAACAAGGAGAGCAACCGGCTCACCAACCACATCGAGAGCATCGCCCACCGCTCCAAGGACCTCAGCCACCTGCAGGCCGAACTGGCCGACGCGGGCGAAGCCGAAGAGCTGGA
>CAMGAL010000291.1 GCA_946007445.1 uncultured Mediterranea sp. | reverse complement strand
TGGGGGCCACCTCGTTGTGGCGGGTCTTGACGGGGATACCCAGCTTGTGGCACTCTATCTCCAGCTCCTTCATGAAGGCGGTGACGCGTGGCGGGATGGAGCCGAAGTAGTGGTCCTCCAGCTGCTGGTCTTTGGCCGAGGAGTGGCCCATCAGGGTGCGGCCCGTCAGGCAGAGGTCGGGTCGGGCGTTGTAGAGGGCCAGGTCCACCAGGAAGTACTCCTGCTCCCACCCTAAGTTGGCATAGACGCGGCGGATGCTCTTGTCGAAGAGCTGGCAGACACCAGTGGCGGCCCGATCGACGGCGGCCAGTGCCTTGAGCAGGGTGGTCTTGTAGTCGAGTGCCTCGCCCGTGTAGGAGATGAAGATGGTGGGGATGCAGAGGGTGGTGTCGACGATGAAGGCCGGCGACGATACGTCCCAGGCCGTGTAGCCGCGTGCTTCGAAGGTGTTGCGGATGCCGCCGTTGGGGAAGCTCGATGCGTCCGGCTCCTGCTGGATGAGCAGCTTGCCCGAGAAGCGTTCCAGCACGTCGCCGTCGTCGCCCAGTTCGATGAATCCGTCGTGCTTCTCCGCCGTGCCGTCGGTCAGGGGCTGGAACCAGTGGGTGTAGTGGGTGGCTCCCTGCTGTTTGGCCCAGCTCTTCATGCCGTTGGCTATCAGGTCGGCCATGCTGCGGTTGATGGGGGTACCGTTCTCCATGGCGTCGGTCACGGCACGGTAGGCTTCACGAGGCAGGTATTCCTGCATTTTCTTGCGGTCGAACACCTGGCATCCGTAGTAGTCGCTCAGCTTGCCCGACGGCGTATTGACCTCCAGAGGGCGGCGGTTGGCCAGCTCCTGAAGGGCAAAGAATCTCATTTTTGACATAATCTGCTCTTTTTCGTTGGTTGTTTTCTGCCGCAAATGTAATGCTTTTCCGCGAAATTTGTACTTTTGCAGTCATAATTCAATGTTTTACTTATGAAGTACGATTTCGATGAAGTGATAGAACGCCGTGGCACCGACTGTCTGAAGTGGGATGCCGTGCAGCAGAGATGGGGCAGGAACGACCTCCTGCCTCTGTGGGTGGCCGATATGGATTTCCGTACGCCGCCCTGTGTGATGAACGCCTTGCGTCGCCGTCTGGACCATGAGATACTGGGCTATACCTTGCCTTGTGCCGAGTGGTCGGAGGCCATCTGCAACTGGTTGGAGCGCCGGCACGACTGGAAAGTTTCACCCGAGGAACTGACATTTATCCCCGGTGTGGTGCGCGGACAGGCCTTCGTGCTGCAGTGTTTCACCCAGCCGGGTGACAAGGTACTGGTGATGACTCCGGTCTATCACCCCTTCTTCCTCGTCACCGAGGCCATGGGACGCACCATTGTCCGCTCGCCGCTGCTCCTGCAGGAGGGACAGTATCAGATTGACTTCGACCGTCTGCGGGCCGATATGCAGGGCTGCAAGGTGCTGATACTCTGCAATCCCCACAACCCCGGCGGACGTGTCTGGACCGTGGATGAGTTGCGTCGCATTGCCGACATCTGCGAGGAGCAGGACGTGCTGGTCATCTCCGACGAGATTCACTGCGACCTCACCTTCCCGCCCTACAAGCACCACCCCTTTGTGGAGGCTGCGCCCCGTGCGGCTGTCCGCACCATTACGCTGATGGCTCCCAGTAAGGCGTTCAATATGCCCGGTCTGGGTTCGTCGTTCTCCGTCATCCAGAACGAGGAGCTGAACCGCCGTTTCCAGGCCTTCATGGAGGCAGGCGAGTTCAACGAGGGCCACTGTCTGGCCTATCTGGGCACCGCTGCTGCCTATGCCGAGGGCGAGGAGTGGCTGGAGCAGATGCTGGACTATGTGAAGGCCAATATAGACTATACGGAGCAATTCCTGGCCGAGCATATCCCCTCCGTGGGCATGATTCGTCCGCAGGCTTCCTACCTTATCTATCTGGATTGCCGCAAGCTCCACCTGCCGCAACCCGAGCTGGTGAAGCTCTTCGTGGAGAAGGCACACCTGGCCCTCAACGACGGCACGGTCTTCGGTCCCGAAGGCGAGGGATTCATGCGGCTCAATGTAGGTTGTCCCCGCTCTATTCTGACTGAGGCGCTACAGCGTCTGGAGCAGGCAGTGAAATGACGAAACAGGTGGGTGAGGGCGACGAGGTGTCGAGCCATACGGTCGCCCCGATGCGATGGGCGTAGAGTCGGGCCAGCGAGAGGCCCAGGCCTACGCCCGGCACAAAGGAATCCACCTTGTAGAACCGGTCGAAGATCTTTTCAGACAGCTCGGGAGGTATGGGCTTCCCTGTATTGCTGACACGGATGTCGATGCCGCCCTCGGTGCGCAGGGTGGCATCGATGGCTATATACCCCTCCGTGGTGAACTTGAAGGCGTTGTCTATCAGACATCTCAATACCTTGCTCAGGTAGCTGGGCGAGGTGTGCAGATGCAGTCCGTCGGCTGTCTGTCGGGCTATGCGCCACTCTACTCCCGGCTGGGGCAGGCCGGCCTCCTCGCAGACCTCCTGCAGGAAGGGGCGGCACTCGATGTCGCTCATCTCCACGGCTCCCGTTTCGCTCTCTACGTTGGAAATCTCCAAGATGACGTTCAGCATCTTGCTTAGGCTCTCCGACTGCTCGGTGATGATGCGTTGTCCCATGGCCCTCTCCTCTTCACCGATCTGGTCGCTCAGGAGGAGTTGGGCGAAGCCGGAGATTTGGTTCAGTGGGGTACGTATCTCGTGGCTCATGTTCTGGATGAAGGCTGTCTTCATCTTCAAGGCCTCCTCGGCCTTCTGTCGGGCTCGGGTCAGCTCTTCGTTGTTGCGTTTCATTATCCGCAGGAAGAGTCGCTTGCGTCGGTTCTGAATGGTGAGAAACAGGGTGGTGAGCAGCAGCAGGATAATCACCACCCCGAGGATGATGCGGCGCATCCGCTGGGCCGAGCGCTGGGCCCGCTGTGCGATCTCTACGTTCTTCACCTGCTCCTGCGCTTCGGCCAGGGCATCCAGCTGGAGCGCGCTGCGCACGGAGTCGTTGTACAGCTGCAGGGAGTCGATGCAGCGGAAGGCTTCGTCGAAGTGCCTCATCCGTTTCAGGGCAGAGATGCGCATCTCCAGCTGTTGCGTGCGGTTCTCTATCTGATAGCTCATCGCCAGTCCCTTGGCGGGCATTCCCATGCTGAGGGAGGCCATGGCTTGCAGGATGATTTTGGTGTCGGGGTCAATGACCTTATCGAACATCGGGTTCTGGCGGACGGATTCGTAGCGCCGGAGAAACTCCGCTTCGGGAATATGGTCGTAGAGCAACAGCAGGGAGCAGAACTCTACATTGTAGCGCTTCAGGTCATTGTCGGCGGTCTGGGCGG
>CAMGAL010000290.1 GCA_946007445.1 uncultured Mediterranea sp. | reverse complement strand
ACCCCATGAAGCGCCGTGAGAAGGAACTGATACGTATGCGCAAGGTGGCCGAGGAGGCTTCGCTCAAGGAGTCGTTCCTGGCCAACATGAGCCACGAAATCCGAACTCCGCTCAATGCCATCGTGGGCTTCAGCAACATCCTGGCCACACCCGGCATGGAGTTCAGCGACGAGGAAAAGGCCGACTTCGTCACGACCATCAACAAGAACAACGACTTGCTGCTGAAGCTCGTCAACGACGTGCTCGACATCTCCCGCCTCGAGTCCGGCTACATGGCCTTCGACTTTGCCTCCTGTCCCATCGCCCAGCTGGTGGACAATGCCTATCAGAGCTACTCCACCCAGGTCCCCCAACATCTGCAGTTCCTCTATACCAAAGGCCGTACCGACCTGACTCTCTACATTGACGAAGGCCGGGCCCAGCAAGTGCTCAACAACTTCCTGACCAATGCCGGTAAGTTCACACCGCAAGGCAGCATCACCTTGGGCTGGCAGTATCATGCCGGCACCGAAGAGGTGGAAATCTACGTAGCCGACACAGGCATCGGTCTCAGCAAGGAGGAACAGAAGATGGTATTCCACCGTTTCTACAAGAGCGACCAGTTCAAGCAGGGCACCGGCTTGGGTCTCTCCATCAGCCAGATTATTGCCCAAAAGCTCAACGGTCGCATCACCCTCCACTCTGTACCCGGTTCGGGTAGCCGTTTCTCACTTTGGCTGCCCGCCACGCAGCATGGCAGCACACATCCCCAACCTCAAATCCCTACCGCATGAACAACCTACTGACTCACACCCTCTCCTTGGCTCACTGGCGTCCCCTGATGTGTTGGTTGACGCCAGTGCTGGGGCTGGCAGCGCTGCTGCTGACCTTCTTCAACTGCAAGCGCGAGGTGCCCTATCGGGTGCTGGTGCTCCACTCCCACGAGCCCCAGTTCTACAACTACCGGCAGTTCAACGAAGAGATTGAGAAGCAGTTCCGCCGCCTCTGCCGCCGCACGGTGGACATCACCTACTACTACGTGGACTGCGAACGCCACAACCCCAACTCCGAAGAGGGTGGCATCCGCGACTGCCTCAATGCCATCACCGATGCCAACCGCCCCGATGTCATCCTCGTCAACGACGACCAGGCCTTCTACTCCTTCCTCAAGATAGACCACCCTCTGGCTCATGAGGTGCCTGTGGTCTTTGCCGGCGTGGAGTTCCCCAACAAGAAACTCATGGCCAAGTACGACAACCTGACGGGCAGCACCAATACCCCCGATTTGATCAAGGCCCTGGAGGTGGGTCGCGAACTGACGGGATGCGGCAACGGCTTCTCCCTGACCGACTATACCGCCCTCGACCGCCTGACCCGTCAGGAGTGCAGGCGCCAGCTTAAGGACAATCCCCACGTGGTGGACAACCTCGACTGGGACTACCGCCTAGTGGAGCTGCGCGAGCTGCTGCCCGACAGCGTGCTCACCTTCTCCTCGTTCTCCATCCGCGACCTGCGCACCAATACCCACGAACAGAATGCCCCGGCCGACTTGGGCTTCTACAACCTGCTCTTCGTCCTGGGGCAGTACTCCGACATGGTCTATGTGCAGCTCAAGTTCGACTCTGCCTCGCGCACGCTCAACAACTTCCACTCCAACGCCCAGGTCACCGCCACCTACCACAACTTCGGCAGTCCCGACGGCAACCTGCTGGGCGGCTACTTCGCCTCCGAGGCCGACCTGGCCCGCGACGAGGTGCAGCGGGCTGTGCGCATCCTGCAGGGCGAGCGCCCCGCCGACATCCCCATCACCCCGATAGAGAAGCACTACTATGCCGACTGGCCCCGTCTGAAGGCTTTCGGCTACCGGATTGATGAGATTCCTGAGCGCTATACCCTCATCCGGGCCGGCTTCCGCGACTATCACCCGCAGCTCTATGTCTTCCTGCTCACGGGCGCTGTCCTGGCCGGGGTAGCCCTCTTCGGCTCCCTGCTGCGTCTCTACATCCGCGAGCGCCGCCGCAAGGTGAACATCAACCGCGCCTACCTGCGCGAGCGCTCCACGATGAAGCTGGCCCTGGCCAACAGCCACACCTTCGTCTGGCAGCTCTACGACCAGGACCTCACCTTCGAAGAGGCCTTCTGGAACTACCTGCAGGTCAATTCGCAGCCCATGCTCCACCAGGAGTTCAAGCAGTTCATCCACCCCGATTCGTATGCCGCCTTCCAGGAGGGCGTGGCCCGCATGGAGGCGGGTGGCGAACACATCTACGACGTGCTGTGCGACTTCGAGCGCGATGGCAACTACCTCTGGTGGCAGGTGCGCTCCAGCTGCTACCACGACTCCAACGGCCATCTGCGTGGCGTGGGTCTCATCATCAACATCGACCTGCTCAAGAAGCGTGAGGAGGAGCTCATCAAGGCACGCCAGCTGGCTGAGAAGGCGGAACTCAAGGAGGCCTTCTTGGCCAACATGAGCCACGAGATACGCACCCCGCTCAATGCCATCGTGGGCTTTAGCAACATCCTGGCCACGCCGGGCATGGAGCTCAGCGACGAGGAGAAGGAGGAGTTCATAGAGACCATCAACAAGAACAACGACCTGCTGCTCAAGCTGGTGAACGACGTGCTCGACCTCTCGCGCATCGAGACCGACTACGTCTCCATGCAGCTCACCACCATTGCGGTGCGCCAACTTATGGACTATGTCTACCACAGCTACCAGGTGCAGGCTCCCCGCCACCTGGAGTTCCGCCTGGAGAAGGGCCCCGACAATCTCTCTCTCTATGCCGACGAGGGGCGTGTGGAGCAGGTGCTGACCAACTTCCTGACCAACTCAGCGAAGTTCACCTCGCAGGGACACATCACCCTGGGCTGGGCCTACGACAAGCGCACCGCCGAGGTGGAACTCTATGTGGAGGACACCGGCGTGGGCCTCACCGAGGAGCAGCAGCAGCACGTCTTCGACCGCTTTTACAAGGTCAATGAGTTCAAGCAGGGCACCGGCCTAGGTCTCTCCATCTGCAAGGTGATTGCCGACAAGCTGCATGGCCGCATCACGGTCTCCTCCGTGCCCGGCGAGGGCAGCCGCTTCTCTTTCTGGCTCCGCACGGTGTAACTACTTCGGACACACCCTCCGTAGGGGCGGACCTATGTGTCTGCCCGGATTCACCAGCTACGGTATTCAGAGGGTGTTTCAAAATTCAATTCGCCTATCTATTCGGTTTATCTGAATCATTAAAGGATGATTTCAACTCTCCTCTTCCTGGGGAGGAGGAGTACCCCGAAGGGGGGAGGTGGTAGGGAGCGCATAGTAGGGAATCATTCATGGGGCTATCCATCCTTTGTGCTCCCTACCACCCCGTCACTACGTGACACCCCTCCTCCGCAAGGAAGAGGGGAGTTAA